>JAUVDD010000215.1 GCA_030595525.1 Puniceicoccales bacterium | reverse complement strand
ATTTCTTCTCGCAATGGCACCTGACACGACTCAATGTCCTGCCCGAACATGGGTACGGCAGTTAAAGAATCATGGAATTCCCGAATTGGTGTCATTTTGGCGGTGTCGGGAAGCGCGGTCGGGTTGGGGAATTTTCTCCGTTTTCCTGGTCAAGTAGCAGAGTACGGAGGCGGTGCCTTTATGGTGGCTTATTTCATCTCATTCCTCCTCATCGGATTACCGATCTGCTGGGCGGAATGGAGCATGGGGCGCTTTGCTGGGGAGCGTGGATTTCACACTTCTGTCGGGATTTTCCACACGATCGTCAAGCATCCGGCAGGCAAGTATCTTGGAATCATCGGGGTTGTCATCCCAATCGCCATTTACATGTATTATGTGGTTATCGAAGCATGGTGTCTCGGCTATTCAGTGAATTATTTGGCCGGTCGGATGAACTTCGAAAACGCCGGTCAGGTAGGAGATTTTTTTGCTTCGTTTACCGGAGTTCTGAATGATGGCAGTGGCCTCGGTTTCAATGGACTCTCACAGGTTGGGATTTTCCTGCTGTTCTGTTTTGCCCTGAATTTTTATCTAATCTACCGTGGCCTCTCGAAAGGTATCGAACTCTTTTGCAAATACGCCATGCCAGCACTGGTCATTCTGGCAGTTGTCATTTTGTTGAGAGTGTTGACACTTGGTACCCCTGATCCGGAAAATCCGCAAAACTCCATAAATGCTGGCCTCGGATTCATGTGGAATCCGAACAAGGTAATGTTGGTGGAATCGGCGAGTGATCTCACCACGGGAGAAAAGGTTGTTACGGAAACTCCCGTTTTCGGACAGAAATTCATTGAGGAGGCAGAAGCTACTGCTGCTGCAAATCCGAATATGGAAATAAAGCGGATTGGTATAGCCGAGCAATTAAAGAACCCTCAACTGTGGTTGGCTGCAGCGGGGCAGATCTTTTTCTCCCTCTCGGTCGGGTTTGGAATCATCATGACCTACGCCAGCTACATGACTAAAAATGATGATGTGGTGCTCAGCGGTCTGGCCGCTACCAGCGCCAACGAATTCTGTGAAGTTGCCCTCGGTGGCCTCATAACCATCCCAGCAGCAGTCGCCTTCCTGGGAGCTTCCGGTGCCGTCGGCGGAACATTTGCGCTCGGATTCAATGTTCTCCCAATGGTCTTCAATGCCATGCCGTTTGGCAGCTTATTCGGCTTTATTTTCTTCTTTCTGCTGTTTCTTGCAGCTGTGACGAGCTCGCTTTCCATGCTGCAACCAGGAATCGCATTTCTGGAGAATGCCTTGAGCATCAACCGCCACCAATCGGTTGCTATTCTCGGAATAGTGACAGGATTCGGGACCTTGGTGGTGGTGTATTTCTCCAAGGACCTGAAAGCCCTGGACACGATGGATTTCTGGGTAGGAACCTTCCTGATCTTCATCATGGCCACTATCCAGATCATCATTTTTGCATGGGTTATGGGAATTCCCAAAGGATTTGAAGAAGCCAGCCACGGTGCCAGTATCAATATTCCAAGGATTTTCGGACCGATCATGAAGTATGTTACCCCGGTTTTCCTATTGGTGATATTCTTCTTCTGGGCTGCCGAAAATGTATTCGGTTACAATCTTATCTCGGGAGAGGTGAATCCATCCGGTTATGCAACCGATCTTTTTGGTGAAAACCCCAACCAGGTGGCCTGGATGAGTGTGACCATCCTGATCCTGTTAGGCGGATTCCTGTTCCTGATTGTCAATTCTAGTTCCTATTTTAAAAAGAACTCCCATACGGTAACCGAGGAGGAAAATTAATCATGAATACTGGCGGTTGGATTATTATGCTATTATCTGTGGGAACTGTAAGCGTCCTGTTCACTTGGTGCATCTACAAGGTCATGACAACTCCGGGTGAAACGGAACACTTGCACGGTTTCGAAATCGAGACTCCAGACGAAAAAGAAGCTCGAGAGTCCGATTAGATCCCAATTTTCCCCTATTTTAGATTGCCTCAATATGTCCGGATGCTCACCAATTGATGCATAGGTATATTAATATGGAAATACACTCTGATTATCAGGAACTCGTCTCCAAACTGAAGCGACTGGATCGTATCGATTCGATTGGCGCAGTGATTGGCTGGGATGAACAAGTAAATTTACCCCCGAAAAGCAGCGGTTTACGCTCTGAACAACGCGCTGTCTTCACCGAAATCTACCATCATGAAGCCTCCAGTACAGAAATTGGCGATTTGCTCAGTAAAATCGAGGCTGTCCAGGGCCAACTGACACCCGAACAAGTGGCGGTGATCCGGGATGCCCGAAAGGATTATGACCGTCTGACCAAAATACCGGCGGAATTTGCTGCCCGCAAAGCCAAGTCTGAGAGCATTTCCTTCCAAGCCTGGTTGAAGGCACGTAAAGAGAATGACTTTGCATCCTTCCAGCCATACCTGGAGGAACAATTGAACTTTGCCAAGGAAGAGGCAGCCATCATGGAGGCGGAGCATCCCTATAATTACTGGGTTGATCAGTTCGATCCGGGAATGGATTGCGATACAATCGATCGCCTTTTCGGTGCATTACAGCCGGAGCTGAAAATAATCGTAGAAACTATTCTCGATTATCCAGATCAGCCAGATACTTCGATTTTCAAGGGATTCCCAATCGATTCACAGGATAAATTCCTGAGGGAAGTGGTGACCTCGATGGGATTTGACTTTGGTCGAGGCCGTCTGGACACCGCCGTTCATCCGTTCTGTGGTGGGCATGGACAGGATACACGAATGACCACTCGTTTCAACGAGGATAATCCGCTGGATTCCCTGTCCAGTTCCATGCACGAAACCGGCCATGCCCTGTATGAACAAGGTTTGCCGGATGAGTTTGCGGGAACCGCCTTGGGAACCGCCGTTGGTATGGCCGTCCATGAGTCCCAATCACGTTTATGGGAAAATCAGGTCGGGCGCAGTCGGGAATTCTGGAAATTCTGGGAACCAAAATATCGGGGAGTATTTCCGCAGCAACTTCAGGATGTCTCATCCGAGACTCTGTACCGGGCCATTAACAAAGTCGGCCTGACTCCGATCCGTGTTGATGCAGATGAAGTGACCTACAATCTGCACATTATGCTGAGATTTGAACTGGAGCGGCGTTTATTCGATGGTTCCATCACGACGAAAGAGTTACCGGAGGCCTGGAACGAGGCTTCTTCCCGTATTCTGGGATATACTCCGAAAAATGACACCGAGGGCTGCATGCAGGATGTTCACTGGTCTGGAGGAATGTTCGGTTATTTCCCATCCTACTGTCTCGGCAACATTGTTGCCGGTCAGCTCTGGTACACAATCCGTGACCAGATCCCTCAATTGGACGAACAGTTCGCCACTGGGAACTACCAACCGCTCCTGCAGTGGTTGAGAGAAAATGTCCACTCCAAGGGGCGTAGAAATTTCACTTTGGACTTCACAAAAGAGGTCACTGGGAAGGAACTTTCTACCGAGTATCTTGTCCGATACCTCAAGGAACGTTATTTGCCACTTTACACAGCTTCCTAAAATATCAATAAGTCTGCTCTACATGATGCGTCATATTACATTGACCCTATCCTGCCTGTTGGCGGGTTCCTTTATTAGCCAGGGGGAAATCCTGGTAAACGTTAGCGTACAAGATCCACAAAGTCTGGGTCTGGATGATTCCTACTCCGTAGATCTAGGCAATCATTTCCAGCTCTACAGTGATCCCGGTCCGGTAGCGACATTCAGTCTGCATATGCCGGTTCAGACCGGCTTCAAAGACTTGATGTGGCAGACCACAGGTAATAATGTTCCGGATTACAATCCAGAGGGTTCTACCCAGGAGTTTATGACCTACAAAATGGCGGATGACA
>JAUVDD010000138.1 GCA_030595525.1 Puniceicoccales bacterium | reverse complement strand
ATGCTTCTTGCAAAATGGCTTCAGGACAACGTCGGCCATTTTCATCATGGCAGGACGGCGACTGGCACCGACCGAATCCATCAAATAGACGATTTTCTCGCCAGTGACCTCCGAACACATCGGTATCTCGGTCAGGGACTGGTCGGGATAAGATGCCTTGATCGCTTCTCCCTTGGTGACCACTCCGGAAACGCCGAAGCCAATGTCGTCGGATCTTTCGTAACAAATGATCTGCGGCGGCATTCCGGGCATGACCTTGCTGTCTGCAACAGGCATGCCGTCGTCCTTAATCAGTCCACGGGTCAAGGTTGTCAGGAAACCGCCCATCGCCGGGCCAAACCCGACACAGGCAATATCCACGTCCATATTCTGGCGATCAATTGCTGGTGTATCCATTTTTTATGACAATTAAGCCGGGTAATCCAGGGTTTCCGGAATCATGACCCCGGTCAGAGCATTTGCTGCACGGTCCTTGGCGAGACCCGAACCTGCCATCAGGCGATCCATCTTGCCACGGAGTACGTCAAACTCTCCCAAATCCTCTGCTTCCGGATCGACAGCGTATGCAAACACAAGATTGCTGCAAATACGGCCAATCTCACCGGCTGCCCGGGAAATCTGCACCGCACACAAGTCGGCGAAGAAGGAGGTGTAGTTATCGAGATTTTCGGCAACCACCGGATTCATTGGTCCACTCTTCTTCAATTCCTGCAAATCCTGCAGCTGATAGTAGGCGGCAACCAGCCAACAGATTGAGTCTGCCAGCGGGAATGTAACTCCCTGGCGCTTGCCATGGAATAGAGCCTTGGAATTGGCGTCCTTGTGACTGGTAAGATATTCGAAACTCCATTGCCAGAGTTCCAAAGCTGCGGCCAATGTGGCGGCTCCCGTTCCCGGGCATTCAGCAGCGATCTTGGCCAGCTCCTTACGCCACATGGTGAGCTCCTTCTTAAAGATGTTGTTGCCCATACCAAGGCTAAGGTGACGACGCTGTACGGCTTCGGGACCTTCGTAGGTAGCTTCCAACTGGGCATCCATCCACTTCTGTGGAAGGAATCCCGGGCAATCCTCGGTTACGCCATAACCACCCATCAAGGTGACTGCTTCACGCATCATGTTGGCTCCCCAACCTGTATTCCACAGTTTGGTGGCCGGGTTCATGATATTGGCCCTGGCGTCACGAAGTGCAAACTGTACCAGAACGTCAGCTTCCAGCTCGGCTTTGCGCTGCTCGTCTTCGGCGCTTAATTCGTCGGCGTAGAGCAAGTCCATGTATTCGAGAACTTCCTTCTCCTTTTTCCGGAGAGCCATGAACTGCTTACGGCCAGTCAAGCCCTGCTCTTTACAGAAGGCTTCCTTCTGGCGCTCAATTGGATCAAAATCATCGGCCTGGCGCGCGGCTTCAAATCCCATGCTGGCACTTGATTCACCACTTGCCCAGATGTCGATCAGGCGATGCAAGGCGTCTTCATTCATTTGCAATCCAAGATCATAGCGCGGGCTGCCCGGTCCTGTATCACCGCCACGGAAACGGGTGCGCTGGTAATTGATAATCGGCTCGATCGCAGAAAGCAGTTTCGCCGATGTCATGACACCCACGGGAATACGGGTACGGTGAAAAACCGAGCCTATGACTTCACTGTGATTAACCTTCGGGATGATCACACCGTCCACGACATCGTAGCCACCGATAATCCGGCTGGCCGGGATCTTAAGACTGAACACCGGATCGCGGGTGGATGAAAGCTGGTGAACGAGTTTCTGGGTCGGAACACCCTTGTCGTAGATCCCTTCATCAGTGTCTTCCATAATAACCATACACGTACCCTTGATGCGCTCGTCATCGGAGGTCACTGCTGCTGTCACGAAATTGGCAAATCCCATATTGGTGATGAATCGGCCACGCTTATCCACTTTCAGGATAGGCTCTTCGCCCTCTTCCCATGATTCTATGCGAATCTTTCCTTGCAGGACTCCCGTGTCCACGCCGACAAACGGCAGTGGCTCAGTCAGGGCAAAGGCACCACGCCAGATTTTTCGATCTTCACCCGGTTGTGGCGGCACGCATTTGCTCATGTAGAATTCGCGCTGCTCGTCTGTTCCCTTTTCGTGAATGGGAGCCAGGGCCAGGTTATTGGCCAGACTGCTGGTAGCAGCACCGGCATCAACCCATGACAACTCGAAGGCAACCAATGCCATCGCCAGGTTTTTCGGGCCCATGATGAATCCGCCTTGTTCCGGATCCATGTAAAGTGCGGTCAGGCCACTTTCATCGAAAGCAGTTAATAACTCCGCTTTTTCCTTGGTCCATTCGTGCGTGTTACGGGCGCCTTCGGCTACTAACCGGGCGACAATCCCTCTGGCCATCGATCGGGAGGACTGGACTGCCATTTGCAGGTCATAGCGGTCGGAAAAACGCCACATGATCTGGCGTAAATTATCGTCGGGCAGCATTGGGAGGCTGTAGGAGGTTGATTCTGAATCCATGTTTTATTCTCCAGATTATTGAATGGGGTTTATAATATGAACTTTTAGCAAGTTGACGGGATATTAGAAAGCATAACCCGCTGGTCAAAACCAAAACCGGCCAAAATATTCAGCCCCTACGCTGGTAAATGAGTATCAAGGGGGAAAAAGGAAATCAATCACCCTCAATCACCTTAATCACGGCCGACCGCAACTCATCCGACTCCGGCTTTACTCCGGGCTCGAAGCGGCCGACGACATTCCCTTCCCGATCAACCAGGAACTTCCCAAAGTTCCATTTCACCTTTCCAGGGAAGGGAGAATCCGGGCCAGTCAGGGCCGCATAAAGCGGGTGTTGGTCTTTGCCCTTAACGTGCAACTTTTCATGTAACGGAAAAGTGACTCCAAAGTTCATGGTACAGAACGCTTTAATATCCTCGTTGCTGCCGGGTTCCTGCCAGAGGAAGTCATTGCAGGGAAAACCGAGTATGACGAGGCCTTCATCCTTCATCTCCTTGTAGAGTTCCTCAAGACCGGCATATTGCTTGGTGTACCCACACTTGGAGGCGACATTGACCACCAAAATCACCTTGCCTTTGTAATCAGCGAGGGTTGTTGGTTCGCCGTCTATTGTCTTGAGCGGAATATCATACAGATTTGGCATGGCTGACACGGTTAGGGTGAGAAATAATAACGATAGCAGGCTGTAAAGCTTCATGAATTACCAATGACACAGCTTTTCAAGAGGAGCAAGTCCACTGGTGAATCGCAACTTTCCTCCCAGTCCTGACCTGACTTATCGCCATTCCTCAGCCAGCAATTGCAGCCTGTCCGCACTGTCTGGATGGGTTGAAAACATATATGCCCACTTTGGCATGCTCTCCGACGAGTTGAGGATTTCAAACAACTTCCCTGCCCCATCATGTCTGCCATAAACCTCATCGAGGCACTCCATTGCGAACTGATCAGCATTTGATTCCTGATTACGGGAATATTTCAGGAGCATGAGCTCAGCACCCTTGTTGGTTAAGGAATCCAAGCCGCCGCCGAACAGGATGCGGATCCCAAGACCGAAACCCAATCGACGCCCCATGCCCTTCAGGTGATCGCGATTTGCAAAATGCCCCAGTTCATGGGCAACGACGAAGGCCATCGCAATTTCCTCCTCCATCTCATCCAGGAGACCACGCGTAACCGCGATCGTTCCACCCGGGATAGCAAAGGCATTGGGATCCAGAGACGGATGATAGGCCAATTTGTATTCGAGCGGGGCTACCGCCATATAGCCTTCCAGCTTCTGCAGAATCGCTTCCACACTCTCCCATTTCTCGGTGTAATCATTCGGAATCACGGAATTAAATTCATCGCCCATACTCAGGGCCCCGAATAATTCACTTTCCCGCTCCGGTGAAATCTGTGAGACCACCAAATCGGTGACCAGACCGACACTGAAATACAACACGGCCATAGTCAGGCAAACCAGCGCCGTCAGGGTCAGGATTTCCTTATTAGTACCGTGAGGACCACCACCGCTACTTGACTCGGCAGTTTCGCCCATCCTGCGGGGAACAAATTTCATATTATGCTCCCGGGATTACTGCGATTCGTAACGGACTGCCGTTCCAATTGCCAACACCTCAACCGCACCGAGTCCCTTATTGCCCTGAGTGGAACCGATTCGGGAAGTGTTGATGCGTAAATTGACGATTATATTGGCGTGTGGGTACTGCTCCTTCATCCGCAATATGGCTTCCCGCTTGGCCCGATCCAGCAACGATTCATATGACCGAACCCGCCCGCCAAATACATTCCGAAATGCTGCCAGAATACGCTTGAAGTAGTCCAGTGAGACCACCACGGAGGCAGCAGACAAGTTCGCAGTAGCAACTGTCCTGTCAGGATCAATCGAAGAAGTAGGAACAGCAGGATAATTCTCGAATTTCTGCTCCCTTTCCCGGATAGAATTAAAATGTGAGCGCTCCAGGATTCCACCGATCACAAATCCCATAATCGCCAGAAATACGGGCATCCCGTAGATGACGATCATGAAAATTAAATTATAATGCTCTTCCATCGGATTACTCGTTCACTAACACCGCTGTTCCATAAACATACAATTCAGCAGCACCCTGTGCCACAGCTGATGTGGAATAACGTATGTTGACAATCGCGTTGGCTCCGAGGGAGGTGGCTTGCTCAAGCATCCGATTGGTTGCCTCCTTGCGGGCATCCTCGAGCAATTCTGTATATCCCTTCAATTCTCCACCCACCAGGTTCTTGAAACTGGCCGCAATATCGCGTCCCACATTCTTGGCACGAACCGTGTTACCCGACACGAGTCCGTAGTGTTCAACAATTGTTTTACCAGGGATGGTTTCCGTATTTGTAAGAATCATTTTTCGTAAGGTATGCCGGAATTGGCAGATGCAGGCATAGGTAAGCGTTTTAATATTGGCAAAGAAAAACCTTCATGATGGACAAACACCACAATGTATCTACTTTGTATATCATGAAAGCAAAAGTAGCAAAATGGGGAAACAGCTTAGCGCTGCGACTGCCTAAGGCTTTGGTCCAGGCGTACGCAGTCAAGGAGGGAACAGATGTAGAGCTGACTGAACAGGCCAATGGAATCCTCCTCAAACCAGTGGGACAACATTATGACCTCAAAATTTTATTGGATCAGGTTCGTCCGGAGAACTGTCATGATTCCCTGGAAACAGGAGAATCGATCGGGAGGGAAGCATGGTAAGTCGCTATATACCAAAACCCGGGGATTTAGTTTGGCTGGAATTCAATCCCCAATCAGGTCACGAACAGGCTGGGCGTCGTCCGGCACTGGTTATATCTCA
>JAUVDD010000155.1 GCA_030595525.1 Puniceicoccales bacterium | reverse complement strand
GTATTGGTGTGGATTTACTCATATGCATATCTTTAGGGAAGTTGTTTGCAGGAAATGGATTTACTTAAGCTCATCAAATAGAAAAATGAAACGGATGTCGCGAAATACTCGGACGGCTAATGATTTTCTGCAAACAATAACCTCTAACTTGCATTATCATGAAATCACTAACTTCACTGAATCGACGAAATTTCATTAAAAACACCAGCGCAGCAGCTGCTGGAATCACTATGATCAAACCATTCGCTATTGCGTCAGAAAATCCTAAGAAACAAATCAGATTAGGATTCATTGGTTGTGGGAGCCGTGGCCAAATGGTCTGCAATCAAATGATAAAACATGGTGGTTACAATATTGTCGCTGCTGCGGATTATTTCCAGGATCGCCTCGATGAATTTTCCGAGAAATTCGATATTCCCTCATCAAAACTATATTCCGGATTAACCGGATATCAAAAGCTGTTGGATGACAAGAGTGTGGATGCGGTCGCGATTGAAAGCCCACCCTATTTCCATCCCGAGCAGGCAGAAGCGGCCGTCAAGGCTGGCAAACATGTCTACCTGGCAAAACCGATTGCGGTGGATGTTCCGGGAAGCCAGTCGGTGGAGCAAAGTGGCAAACTAGCGACCCAAAAGGGCTTGTGTTTTCTGGTCGATTTCCAAACACGTGCAAACGCATCGTTTCGGGAAGCAGTTAGGTTAGTTCAAAATGGAGCGATTGGAGACTACTCATTTGGTCAGTCTTATTATCATGCGAACAATCCATTTGAAAAACGCTCCAGTACAGAACTTTTAAGGGAAGATCCTTCAAATCCGGAATATCGGCTCCGTGCATGGGGTCTGGATCGCACACTTTCTGGCGATATCATCACCGAGCAAAATATCCATACGATCGATGTTAGCAGTTGGATCATGAATGAAGCACCGCTGAGCGCTGTGGGCAATTGCAGTGGAAAGACCCGGGATCTCGGAGACTGCAATGATCATTTCTCGGTTATCTATTACTTCAACAATGGTGTGGACGTCGCCTTCACATCCCGACAATTCAGCGCTGGAGGCACACAGCCAGCAGGCATCTACAATCGGATGTTTGGCACGGACGGTGCCTTGGAAACTACCTATTCCGGTAAAGTAATTCTCCGGGGAGATCCATTCTATCGAGGTGATTCCACTAACTTGTATGTAACAGGTATTCAGGAAAACCTGGAAACATTCCATCAGAGTATTTTGAAGGGCGACGCTACAAATTCAACAGTCGGGGCAAGTGTCCAAAGTAACCTGATGACAATCCTTGGCAGGGAAGCAGCTTACAGCAGGAAAATCCTGACCTGGGAAGAGTTGCTTCAGGAAAAAGCGCTCAAATTGGATTTGGACCTTCGTGCGTGAACGGTTCTTTGTCTTGCCCACGGAATCAACGCCTATGCAGAAACCCTATTCCATCTAGGCAAGCGTTTCAACAATGTGGTCTTTGTCCGCAACGCAGGGAAATTCGCCGGTGAATTGATTTAAATGTCTGGCATCCACATATCATCGGGTTTGAGAGCACACTCTTCGACCATCTCGATGCAATATTCCATACGGCCCAATGAGCCCTCATCTCCGTTATTTGTCCCGAAGGTCAATTTCACCCCGGCAGCTTTTGCTTTTTTAATTATTTTTGCTGTTGGTATTTCCCGACGGCTGTTGATCTCCAATGCGACATTATTGTCGGCAAGAACCTTGACCACCCGATCAATCCGCTCATCCGTCCAAAGCTCATCATACCTCCGTACAATCTCATTTGGCAGGTAAGTTGGGTTCACGTAGATATCAACTGGTTCAGATGAGAAGATAGTCTCGATCTGCTCAACCAGTTGCTCCATAAAGTCCTGTGGATCCCCGACCTCGGTCTCCTCTTCGATCCACAAACGCATGCGCTTTCCATTTCGATTTGTCCAAGTCATGGAATCAGTGAATACGTAGTCAAATTTCGCTACAGATTCCTCCGAAAACATATCTACCCACTCGCGACCTTCTGCCTGCATGGCAATATACGAATGTGGCGGCTTTTTGTAATCCCGGAAAAACTCATCCACCTCGGCATCTGTCTCAAATCCCATCTTAAGTCCACAATTCATGGCGATCCCATAGGTATAACCATACTTGCGTCCAGTCTCCATGATATCTTCGGCAGTTAGACCGCCCTTTAGATGCACGTGCAAATCGAGCAGAGGGAAATTCTTACGGCCTAATTCAACGATCTTCTTCTCAAATTCCGTATCATCTAAAGGTTTGCCCGGAGTCGGGAGATTATCTGGTAAAATCTTCACTCTGATATCCTTGTATTGCACAATGCTATCCGGATCATGTCCTTGCAGGGCAAATGTTCCGGATCGATTTCCGGAGGGATTTATATCGTTTGGCTCGGTATAATCGACCGTTTGAACTCCGTTGATATAGACACGAATGGTCTTTCCCTGAATCACAATATTGTAATCAAACCATTCATTATCCTTAGCGGGTGATTTCCAGACATTGCGAACAGCATAAAGACTACCTGTCATCTTGTGTTCGACGTATTTCCCAGGTTCTACCTTTGGGTTAGAATTAATCACCTGGCACTCATAACCCTTTTGCGGCCAGCCTTCCTCCTGATACTCCGTGTGAATGAAGATTCCCGAATTGGATCCGGGTTGGGTCCTGACTTTTGCCTTCAACTCAAAGTTCTTAAAATCCCCGTTCGCGACTGATCCAACATAAAACAAATGTGAGCGGGCCCCATGAGTCATAAGTGTCCCATCCTGAACACTCCAGGTCTCTTTGTTTTCACTAGGTCGCCAACCCGATAACGATTTCCCGTCAAACAAGGAATGCCAGGTCGCTTCCGAAAAAACGCTGCTGGTAAAAACAAGGGTTATAAGGCTAAGAAGGAAGGTTTTTAATTTCATGAGTTTAAAATGTCTGAATACGCTGTGCGTTGTTGATGATTTCCCTTGGTGACCCGTAGAGCAAATAGAATTCACCTCGAAATGCCTCATACTGGTTTGCTGGTAATCGTAAAGGATTAAGGATACCCAGAACCTGGCCGCGGAATCCACACCATTGCATTTTTGAAGTGCGCTGCGGCGTATCCAGCAACTTGACATACAATCGCCGATCTTCCTTATACGCGACCGATCCATCCAGACGATCAACCCCGATAACTGAACACTCATTGATTTCACTATTCGGGTAGTAGAGCCCGAGAGCACCTTCTTGATCCATGTCCGTCGAATCCGACAAAATATATAACGGAGCTTGTATTGAATCTGACTTCTTCACCTTGTAACCGGTTAACCGTTCCGCCAACTCAGGATTGTTGTGAAACTGGTAAGCTGATGCTTTGTCGGATCGAGCAGAAAACCTGAGATCATCCAGGTTCGGCCCATCGACTATTCCCATATACTTGGGTGACCAAATGGACCGATCCATCCTGATGGACATTGAAAACGTCACAATGCTCATATCGTTGGCACCCGCTTTGTGAACACCTGTTGGATTCGCAACAGAGAGGTCAGTCACCGCACCAGCTTTTGGATTAAAGAGAGGGCCTTTAACATGCTGCAGAATGCAATGCCCCGGATCACGGACATATCGATACTCGTAATAGTGCCGTATCGTGGGAATTGTAATTTCATCAGTTCCTTCAAAGGTTAAACCAGTGGATCCAAGTTGATCTTCGTAAGTACAGAAGTAATCAAATTCGCTGGTTACCTCCGTCGCCTGTTTCCCAGGCAATTTACTCTCATCAATTGTGTCCCAGTCTTTCTCTGTTCCCCGTTCCCGGTAATTGTCATTAGCCAAGTTTTCCCATTCCGTAAAATCGAATTTATTATCTCCACGAAACAAACAGCAGGGTCGAGGCACTACCGTCAGTTTTGAGCCATCTTGAGATGCGACTACCTTGCAAACCGTGCCAGCCTGGTCACTGAATCCTGCCTGGGTGGGATTGTAGCGCCCACCATGCATCACATCCCGAATCGATGATTGTCCACCGCGTCCAAAACGGTCCGTTTCCGGACCCATCACATCCCCCTTACCGGGTAAAATCAATTGATTGATGTATCCGCCTCCCTTGTCAGAAATGCCAAGCTTGAATGCACCTGAAGATATCTGATGAGTAGTGACACTCCCGTCTGAGGGTTGCACTACCGTAAACCAATCCGGATTCGAAACGATGTTATGTGTGGCATCTTTTAACGATGATTCACCAAACAAATTCACTGACATTGTTCCAATCCAAAGGCACGTCGCGAAATAAACTGAGGTCCGTTGTATAAAATTCATACAATCAATTGACCTGACGGGTCGTACCTTCCAACTGATTCAGAGCCCGATTGATTACCCGAACCGTGTATTTACCTTTTTGAGAGAACTCTTCACGCGGTATCAATGCGTCGTGCATGGCATCCGTGACGGGACGAGCCATATCATCAATCTCGTCGAGCACAATAGCCGCATGCAAGCGTTCCCATTGTTCACCGTTCTTCAATTCATTGGCCAGTACCGGCAAAGCTTTGGCAGGCATATCCATCCGGCATAGGGCACGTGCAGCTGCAGTCCTGACCACCGATGACTTATCAGATAAAGTCTTACGCATCGCTTTCGCTTCCGACTTGGCATCCTTTCCGATATTCCCGATCCCAACGGCACCCCAATACCGAACTGCTGCGTCATCGTGCGACAAAGCTTTTACCAGTTCAGGAAGCGCCTTTTTTCCTTCAGATGCAAGGTAGGCGATTTCAGCCAATTCGGACGGCAGTGATTTATCACCGGACAACAAAATGTCATATCGATTGCCGATCACTTTCTCCTTTTCAACCAGCACCGGTTCAGGAATCAGGCCCGTGTCCCGC
>JAUVDD010000225.1 GCA_030595525.1 Puniceicoccales bacterium | reverse complement strand
AATGAGGAAAGTGAGATGGATCTGCGTGGGGAGTCCCTGGTCAAGGGTTATGTCGGCAGGATTCCGGGCAGGTTGGATGCTGAACGGTTGCATGATGACTTGATGAAGCAAAACAAGGGGAGGGTCCTTTATACACAGGCCTATGAAGCGCTCCTTCCCTATGTGCGACGGGTTAATGTCGCTGATGCGGTTTTCCTGCTCGATCCGGGAGAATATCACGCCGATACCAGTGAGCTGGTTCAGATTCTGCAGGATGGCCATTACGGGATTGAAATGGATGAAGAGTCCTGGAGTCGTTTAACCACGTGGATTGATCTCAATGCACCCTGTCATGGGACATGGACAGATGTCTTTAATCGCGACACGCCGTGTTGTGCGATGGTCCGAAGGCGGGAATTGGCAGATTTGTATGGTAGTTCGCCTATTGATCCGGAGGTCATCCCTGACACTCCCGTGTACGACGAGACTCCCGTAGTCTTTAATTATGAAGAAAAAAGGGATCCTGCTCCGCGGAAAGCAGGCAACTTGCCAGACAGTCTTGAAAAGAAAACAATCAACCTTGGATCGGGGCAATCCATTGAACTTGTTCAGGTGAAAAGTGACTTGTGGATGAGTTCTTGTGAGATTTCAAATGGGGAATTTTCCCTGTTTGATTCGGAATACAGTGGCCGGTTTTACTGGAAACGTGCTCTGGAGACCGATCCGGACGATAAGGGTATCCCTATGGATAATCCTGACCAGCCAGTAACACATGTCTCATGGAACCGTGCCATGGCGTTCTGTGAGTGGTTATCTGATGAGACCGGGCTGAACGTTTCGCTGCCGACAGAAGATGAATGGGAATATGCATGCCTGGCAGGCAGTACTGGTAATTTTGGGTTCCCCGATGAAGATTTTTCGAATTATGAAAATCTCGCAGACAAGACGTTCGCCACAGCCGGGATTGTTTTCAAAAAGGAGGTCAGTTATGCAAATCTTGCCTCAGGGACGGATCTCGTGGTGGCAGAAGGGGTAGATCTTGCTGACAAGCGTTTTGATGATGGTGCCCTGGTAACGGCTGCTGTCGGTAGTTATAAACCCAATACTTTTGGCTTGTACGACATGCATGGCAATGTAGCTGAGTGGACCCTGACCGACTTCGGCAATGGAGAAAAAGTAGTAAAGGGCGGCTCATTCCTCGACCGCCCTGAAAAGGCTAGTGTAGATGTTCGTCATGGATATCCAGTCTGGCAGAATGTGCACAATGTTGGAATCCGGATTGTTGCGAAAACAAAAATGGAAGCAGCATCCAAATGAGGCAGGGCGCTGTCGATGAAAGCGCCGCCGCTGCTGGATCATCGTGTATAGATCGAAGACATAGTTCAAGAACTACAATCGGGAATTAATTGCATTAACTTGTTGGGTTCAAGCAGGTCATTTCCAACATTCCTGAAATGGCTTCCAAGTATGCTTGCGCATTCGCCATTACAACGAAAGATTGAGGTTTCCACTTGGAGACATTGTGCATCTACGGTGAGACATTTTAAAAAACATGGCGAAGCATACCAATAACAAGAAAGTGAGTTAAGAAGAGCATGAATATTTTGATTTCAACCTTTGGAATTCTGCTGATGGGGTTTTCTCCGCTGTGGGCAAAGCAGGTGATAATCCCAGTGGAAACAAGCGGCAAGTCGCTGGTACTCATGGTAGGGCATTCCGGGGAACTTTTTCATAAATACTACGGTGACCGATTGCAGACTCCTGAGGATATTCTCAAGGATATAGTTGCCGACAACCGTCGGGATATGACATTCGAGGCCTATTCAACCTTTGGAAAGCACAATCCCTTCGAGGTTGCTTTCAAAGCTACGCATGCTGACGGGAATATGACAACCGATCTGCGCTATCAGGGACACGAAACCCAGAAGCTCGATAATAATCGAGTACTGATTAGCATATCGATGAAGGACGACGCTTATGACCTTCATGTCGTGTTGAACTACTTGGCTTATCAAGCAGAGGACATTATCGAAAGTTGGGTGGTGATTGAAAACAGGGAGAATGGCGAAGTTGTCTTGGATAATTTCTCCTCCTTCGACTTGGTTGTTAAGGAGAAAGAGTACTGGCTCTCTCATTACTATGGAGCCTGGGCTTCTGAAATGCAGCTTGAGGAAGAGCGGATAGGCAAAGGAATCAAGATTATCGACAGTAAGAAAGGCGTACGCACCACGCAGAGTGAAAATGCGTCATTCATGCTTTCCTTGAATCATCCGGCAGAGGAGGAAGACGGTGAAGTAATTGGCGGAGCCTTAGCATGGTCGGGCAACTACCGCCTATGCTTCCAGGTGGACAGTCTCAACCAGATGCACATCACGGCCGGCATGAATCCCTATGCTTCTGCCTATCATTTAAAACCAGGCGATTCCTTCGAGACTCCGAAATTTATTTTTTCCCACAGTTCTAATGGCAAGGGCGTGATCAGTCGTAACTTTCACAGATGGGCACGCCGGTACGCCTTGCGTGATGGGAATACACCGCGTCCAGTCGTGCTGAACAGTTGGGAAGGTGCTTACTTCGATTTTGATGAAAAGAAGATCGAGCAAATGATTTCCGATGCCGCTTCACTGGGAGTTGAAATTTTCGTACTCGATGATGGCTGGTTTGGTAATAAGTATCCAAGGAATAACGACAAGGCAGGCCTTGGCGATTGGCAGGTGAATACCAGTAAGTTGCCTAAAGGCATTGGCCACTTGGTTGACTATGCCGCTAAGGAAAATATTAAGTTTGGTATCTGGGTGGAGCCAGAAATGGTCAACCCAAAGAGTGAGCTGGCTGAGCAACATCCCGATTGGATTGTTTCCCGTCCCCATCGTGAACCGATATTGATGCGCCAGCAACTGCTGCTGGACCTGAGCAATCCCGATGTACAGGAATTTGTATTCAAGACGGTCGATGACATCCTGACTGAGAATCCTGAAATTGCCTACGTCAAGTGGGATGCAAACCGTCATGTCCAGAATTGGGGATCGTCGTGGCTCCCCGCTGACCGGCAGAGCCATTTCGTGATCGATTATACGCGTGGCTTGTATTCTGTTTATGAACGACTGAATACTAAACACCCGGATGTGATTCTCCAGGTTTGTTCCAGTGGCGGGGGACGAGTGGATTACGGTTCGCTTCCGTTTCATCATGAGTTCTGGACGAGCGACAATACGGATGCTTGGTCAAGGATTTACCAGCAATGGAACACGTCTCAATTCTATCCGGCTATTGCGATGGCTTCCCATGTTTCAGCCAATCCAAACCATCAGACCAAGCATGTCACCCCCCTTAAGGCTCGCTTTGATGTTTCCATGACCGGTCGATTGGGAATGGAGCTTCAGCCTGCGGACATGACACCCGAGGAGCTTAAGTATTCCAAGAAGGCGATCAATACCTACAAGCGTATCCGCCACATTGTTCATCAGGGCGATCTTTATCGGCTTAACTCTCCATACAGGGAAAATCGCGCTGCGTTGATGTATGTTACGCCTGCCAAAGATCAAGCAATTGTGTTTGGATATGTAACTCGATTCCACTCCCGTAATGATTATATGACGGTGAAGTTGACTGGTCTTAACCCTGACAAGACCTACAAAGTCACGGAAATCAATAAGGTAGATCCGAAGAAAAAGCTGTTTACTGGATCCGGGAAAACCTTCAGTGGTGATTATCTCATAAAACGTGGAGTCCAGCTGAAAATCAGACTACTGCACGAGAGTGCGATGCTCGAAGTCTTGGAAGTGAAATAAGTCATC
>JAUVDD010000104.1 GCA_030595525.1 Puniceicoccales bacterium | reverse complement strand
TCTTAAAGTGTGTATGTGTATTTTCAGATCCTCCATTGGTTATTAAAGATCACGTATTAAACTAAACAGACAATAAAACGAACTAGTCTTTTTCGGGTGAATGCAGAAGACAGTGTGTTAATAGAATTAGCTTTGCCCAATCGATGAGGATGGCTATAAGCTGCAATCCGATTTTCTAAATCCATGTACGAACCTCCCACAGAATCCACAGAAGAACATCCCGGCGAAATCGGGTTGGTCCAATGGAATGACTTTCATTGGGAAGATTCCTTTGTGTGCGATTCGGGGGATGAGTTGGCTGGATTCACCATCCGCTATGAGACGTATGGAAAACTCAATGCAGAGAAATCCAATGCCGTACTGATCTGTCATGCCCTGAGCGGGGATCATCATTGTGCTGGCATACATTCACTCAGTGACAAAAAACCCGGCTGGTGGAACAACCTGATCGGGCCGGGAAAACCGGTCGATACGAACAAGTACTTTGTCGTCTGCACCAACTGTCTGGGAGGCTGTCAGGGATCGACCGGTCCAACTGCCATCAATCCGAAGACAAACAAGCCCTACAATCTGGACTTTCCGTTGGTTTCGGTCAGGGACATGGTACGTGCCCAGCACCTCCTTTTCACAAAAGGCCTCGGCCTATCGGGAATTTATTCAGTTATTGGTGGATCGATGGGCGGAATGCAGGTTCTCCAATGGGGAATTGAGTATCCGGGTTTCGTGGAGAAACTGATTCCCATGGCAACCACTGCCCGACAGAATGCCCAAGCCATCGCGTTCAATGAAGTTGGCCGCCTGGCCATCATGCAGGATCCGGAATGGCAGGAAGGCGATTATGAAGAAGGTAAAGGCCCGAATGTTGGATTGGCTGTTGCCCGAATGATGGCACATATCACCTATCTCAGTGATGCCGGTCTCGAGGAAAAGTTCGGCCGCGACAAGGTACTGAAACCAGCAGCCCGTTCCCACTTTGATGCTGAGTTCCAGGTGGAAAGTTATCTGCGGTATCAGGGGCAGAGCTTTATCAATCGCTTTGATGCCAATTCATATCTGTACCTCACCAAGGCTCTTGACCGTTTTGATTTATTCAGTCCGAGCGGCCAGTTAGAGGATCAGCTGGAAAAGATACGGTCCCGCACCCTGGTGATTGGGTTTAAAAGCGACTGGTTATTCCCTCCCGGACAAAACCGTATCATCGTCCACGCGATGCTCCGATGCGGTCTGGATGCCACCTATGCCGAATTGGACCTGACCTTGGGTCACGACAGTTTTCTAGTACATGCCCCGGATCTCTATACGCTGATCAGGAATTTTCTTGCTGCCTGAACCGATGCAACGTCACGAAATAAAACGCCAAACTGATTTCCAAATCATATCCGAATGGATCATGGATGGGCAGCGCGTACTTGATATTGGATGTGGCAGAGGTATCCTGTTGGAGCATCTCATCCGGACGAGAAAGATCCGGGCACTCGGGGTAGATACAAATCTTGATAAAGTAAAATCCTCTGTGAAGCGCGGCGTCCCAATCTACCATGGCGATGCCGAATCGCTGTTGAATGAGTTTCCTGATGACTACTTCGACTGGATAATCCTATCCCGAATGGTGCAGGAATTAAGCGCGCCAGGTGAGCTAATTGATGAAGCTCTTCGAGTTTCGTCGAATGTTGCAGTCGGTTTTGTTAATTACGGTTTTTGGTTGAATCGCTGGTCCACTCTGCGTACCGGTTCACGGCCGACAAATCAGGTGTTTCCACTTTCGTGGGAATCAGGTCGGCCATACAATCCGGTGACAATTCAGGGATTCAATGAATTCGCCAAGCGAAAGAACATAGACGTGGCCAACGCTGTGTTCCTTAAAGGCAACTGGAAGGATCAAACCAACTTCTTCCCGAACTTGTTCGCCGGTTACGCAATTTACCATCTTCGTGGATTATGAACACCGAAACAACATTCAACAACCTTCCACCTCAGCCGAACTGGACTAAGTGCATTCGTCCAGGAATGCGGCTTCATCTGGCATCGGGAGCAGGCTGTCCGATTGGATTGGCAACGGAGCTCCTGGAACATGTTAAGGAAATTGGTGATCTGGAATTGGTTCAGGGCCTGACGCTGCCTCCTTCTCCGTGGTTGGATAAGAAGTACTTTCCATACTTGAAGGTGAATGCTTTCTATCTGGATGAGCAGTTGGGTGGCCTGGTGAATGAGGGATTTGCAGATTACTCTCCTTCACATTATTCGGATATTCCGAAATTGTTCAGCGATGGAACAATCCGGATAGACGCTGCCCTGATAATGGTTTCGCCTCCGGATGATCATGGATATTGTTCGCTGGGAACAACTGTTGAATGGTCTCTTGCTGCCATTCGATCCGCAAAGGTTGTTATCGCTCAGTTTAATCCACTAATGCCGCGAACTAACGGGTTATGTCACATTCATGTATCTAAAATCCACTACGCGATAGAAAAGGAATCACCTCTTCCAGAATTACCCACCATTGAGGAGGATCCAGCGTACGATAAAATTGGCGAACACGTTGCACAGTTGATCAAAAACGGTGACACCCTACAGTTCGGGATTGGTCCCGTAGCAACGAGCCTCTCCACCGCTTTGCTCCAGCATCGCAACCTGGGTATTCATACGGAGGTTATCGGTGATGGAGTAATGGAGCTTTTCAAGGCTGGTGTTATCGACAATTCCCGCAAAACCTTGCTTCCCGGAAAAGTTGTTTCCTCGCATGCCCTTGGCAGTCGGGAATTGTATGATTTTATCGATACAAATCCACACTTTGATTTTCGCCCGACTGAATTTACCAACAACCCTATCAGTATTGCCCGCAACGATAACATGGTTTCCATAAACGGTGCCCTGTTAACGGACCTGACCGGACAGGTGGTTGTGGATTCCATCCAGGGAATGTTCCGGAGCGGTGTCGGATCAATGGTTGATTTCGTACGAGGCGCCGCCATGAGTCGCGGCGGTCGTCCGATCATCGCCCTTCCCTCCACCGGAATCGACGAAAACGGTGAACGCTTCTCGAGGATAGTTGCCAATCTGCCGATGGGTGCAGGTGTCGGATGCCATCGATCCGATGTGCATTATCTGGTCACGGAACAAGGTATTGCCGGGTTGAGAGGACGCACCATCCAGGAGCGTGTACAGGAGTTGATTCAGGTAGCGCATCCAGATTATCGGGAAAGCCTGATCAAGGAAGCACGGGAGCATCACTTATTGCCGTCCTACTTCCAATTACCGCCACCCTGGAAAGAGGCAACGCACGGGATTCAGATCAGGAAGCTTCAGCTAAAAGATCAACAGGAGTACATTCTGCGTCCGCTGGGACCAGCCGATGATCGGCGCTTGCAGGAGTTTTTCTACTCACATACAGAGGAAACCATTGTCCGCCGCTACGGATTTACAGTTAGCCGGATGAGCCGCGAACGTGCCTTTGAACTAGTTGGTATCGATCAAAACCGGGACCTTGCACTGGCTGTTGTTGAGTTGCAGGGTCCACGCCAGTTGATTCATGGTGTTGGCCGGTATTATCTGGATCGCGATGGAAAGAGCGCCGAAATGGCATTTGTTGTTTCTGAGAGCAAGCGCCGCTTGGGCATGTCCAGTATCCTTCTTGAGCGCATGATTGAAATCGCAAACGAAAGGCATTTGGAAAAACTTTGGGCTCAGGTCGACAGGGACAACACTCCCATGCTCACCCTTTTCCGGCGATACAAGGCGGAAGAAACTCCCGGAGATGATATTCACACGGTAAGTATTGAAATCCGCTTGTCCGAACAGGAACCCTCGTCTGCCAAAAGCCGGTTAAAGAAGGCTTTTCTAAAATTTGGGCACAAAAACGACCCATCTAATTCAAAATAAAGTACTGATATATTCATGACAGAAAACAATCAAACACCGTGGCCGCCGAAGGCCTACAAAAATCAGGAATTTTTAAACAGTCCTGCCGCACGGCAGATTCGTATCCTTTGCGAAATTGAGGAAACCAAACAGCGTTTCAAGCAAGAGAACATAGAGGACACCCTCGTCATGTTTGGCTCAGCCCGTACGCTTCCCATAACCGACGCTCTCGAGAACCTGGCCAAGGTGGAGCAATCCATCTCGGGCAAGGATAAGCTGAATGACGAAGAAGAGGCTTCACTTGCAAAAGCTCACGCCGATGTTAAAAACGCACCTTATTATGAAGCCGCTCGCGAGCTCTCAAAGTCTCTGACCGAGTGGTCCATGTCGCTGCCCGACAAAAAGCGCCGGTTTATTGTCTGTTCAGGAGGAGGTCCCGGTATCATGGAGGCTGCCAATCGTGGTGCACGTGAAGCAGGAGGTGCCTCAATCGGTCTGGGTATCAGCCTTCCTTTTGAACAGGGACTTAACAAGTATGTTACCCACGATCTTCAGTTTGAATTCCATTATTTCTTTGTCAGGAAGTACTGGTTTGTATACCTGGCAAAAGCCCTTATCGCGTTTCCAGGTGGTTTTGGTACGATGGACGAACTGTTTGAAACATTAACACTCATCCAGACCAAAAAACTCGAAAAGAAGCTGCCTATCATTCTCTATGGTGCAGATTTCTGGAATAAGATCCTGAACTTCGATGCATTTCTGGAATTCGGTGTAATCTCACCCAAGGACGTTGACTTGTTCAAGGTAGTCGACTCTGTGCAGGAAGCACATGACTATATTGTCAATTTCCTGAATATGGAATATCTGAATTATTCGAACTCGCCGAAGTAATTGCGGACAGTCTCCCAGACTTTTGTGAAACAAGGAGCAAAGTCTTCCGGAGAATTGCTTAGCCATTTGTCTAGCATATCTACAGGAACCCATTTTCCTTCATCAATTTCCGATGGATGCAAAGTAAATGGTCCCTCGTGTTGAATTCGATAGATCCTTACGAACTCCTGACCGGTGAGCTCGCTGGCTTCCAGTGCTCCGATCTCCTCAACTGAATCGACTTCGACTCCCAGTTCCTCGCCTAGTTCTCGGATCGCAGCAGCATCGTAATATTCTCCGCTATCAAGGTGCCCACTGGCTGACGAATCCCAGACCCCCGGATGACAGTCCTTTTCCATTGAGCGCTTTTGCACATAGACATCCCCGTTCCGGCGTCGGACCATGATATGCACCGCCCGATGCAACCAACCATTCGCGTGCACATCTCCACGACGGGCTGTCCCGATTACCCGGTCCTCCGAATCTACAATATCAAAGATTTCGTCAGGATTATCGGACATTGGAAAGAGCTGCCCGGAAGGCTTGTACATCTTCCGAATCATCCTTGATACGGATGATTTCCTCACCTTCAGTACGGGCCCCGATGAACGGCTCCGCCGCTACCAGCATATACGGAAGGCTGGAACGGTAATCCGTGCTTTCACCCCGCATGGCAATTGTCACCGCCCACACTTCATCTGAATACTCGTCTTCTCCCAGAATCCTTCGAGCACTCAAATGGAGAATCTTATCATAGACAGTGATTTGCCGATCATAATCCATCCATCCGCCGACATACGTGCGCGGAGGTGACCAGGAACCACCATATGAATAACTGACAATTTTGCCCTCTTGATTAACCACCGGGACCCGATAGGACCGATAGTGCCCACGGGTTTCCATATAAATCGGCTCTGAATAAGATTCGGTCTCGGTCATGGGATCAGAAAGGTACGCATCCACCTCGATTAGCAAATCTCCATATTCGCCATCTCTGGCCGGATGAAATCGCTTGTTTGCGAGGACTGGACGCAGATAACGGGAAACTTCCTTGAAAAAGAGATCACCTGACTCAACTCCAGGAGTGATACTGACCAGCTCGTAACTTCCGCCCTGGCCCTCACCTGTGCTTAGGGCATCCACTCGCACATTGTGCCTGGTAACACAACCCGTGAATCCAATTGCCAGCAATCCCAGCAGTACAGTGTTCAGCATTCGATTTTTCATGATAAATTAGTGTCCTTGATGAAACATTTGTTCCTTGAAATTAGGCTAGTGAATTAACCGCTTTCGTAAAGGCTTGAAATTTCTCCGCCTGCAATTCCAATCGTCCTCTTAAATCGGGATCCTTGAATTCCCCGTCGTCATCCAGGACCGTGTAGGAATTTGGAATAAAAACCCTCCGGTTAAATAAAAAAGCATTCCGGTAAGCGAAAACC
>JAUVDD010000127.1 GCA_030595525.1 Puniceicoccales bacterium | reverse complement strand
CTGGAAACTGGTCACAAACAAAAAATCCGACTACCAGGAGCTCTACGAAATTACCAATGACCCGTATGAGAAAACGGATTTGAAGGAAGCGCATCCGGAAGTCGTTGCCAGAATGCTGCAACAACTGAAAGATTGGCAGGGAACCCTACCGGTTGGTCCTAGTCCCAAGTTGTTTTCATCGGAACGCGTAAATCCAACCCGTTGATCTTGATCGTGATGTCAATCCACCGTTCTAGTTGGGTGGAAAGGTTCTATTCTAAATAAAATAGTTGTCTTGGTCATATAAAAAGACCAACTTAACTATGATGAAAGTAAAAGTTGGAGAATTGAAGACACATCTCTCATCGTATCTGCGAAAAATCGAAGAAGACGGTGAACCAGTGGAAGTGTGTGTGCGCGAACGGACTGTTGCCTATCTGACACCTGCCCAGGAAACCTCCGATTCCTGTGACAACACATTAAAGAAACAACTTTTGGATGCGGGAATAGAATGGAATGGAGTTGGTGGCAGTTCCTTGAAAAACTGGTCCATAGAGCCAGAAGTCGCTGGTGACGGGCGAGTTGATCTGGAATCAACAGATTCGATGAGAACGGGAAGGGATTGGTAATGAACGCCTATTTTGACACGAGCGCTATCGTCCCCTTGCTTTTAGAGGAACCACACTCCCAAACGGCGCAAATTGCGGTTCGGAATGCCGAATCAACTTGGGCGTGGCGATGGGCCGAGGTAGAGACAGAAGCGGCACTGGTTCGTCGTAAGGCCAGTCCCTTGACTTGGCGGAATTGGCGGATTCTGAAAGGTAAGATCCGGTGGTTGGAATCTTCCAAGGACTTAAGTCAGGACATTTGTAGATTTAACAGAGAAATTGGGCTACGGGCAGCGGATGCGGGCCATCTATTCATTTTTGAGCGAACGGCCGTCGTTATTGAGGATCTGACACTGGTCACATTTGACAAGGAAATGAGTAAAGCGGCAGATGAGCTAGGATTCACCATCTTCTCTCCTTCCGTAAACACAGGATAGGGGAATCGGATCTTCCTTCCGAGAAAGAAGAAAAGGCCTTGCCGAAGAAATCGACAAGGCCCGGTAAAATAGAATTAGTTGATCGATTACAGCTTCTTAACGACAGCGTAGTAGGAGCCGATTAGTTTGTTGTTTCCTGTATCGAAATATCCGTACATATCGATATCGCCTGCCGGGAGGTTGACCTCGAAGACAACTTCTTCGGCACCCTTTTTGACGGGCTTTTTCAAGTCGATGTCACCCATTTTCAGGAGAGCAGTTTTTACTGAAAATCCAACTCCGGGAGTTTCCCTGTATGCCACTAGCCCTGGGACCGGTTTTCCTGGAGCCACATCGGCGTCGATAGCACGATTCAGGTGCTCCGGCCAGCGGCGAAGAGCGACCCGGTACTTTCCTGCTTTCTCAACATTCAGTGCCCAGAAACCAGTGCCTTTCTGTCCTTTTCGGATGGAGCTCTGGTGCCAAGGGGGATTCGTGTCGTTGATCCAGTCGTGAGCAGTCAGATGCACGCTTGGTGCCTTTTTGTTTCCGATGGCAATGCGGGTTTCCTTGTCGAACAATACGGAAACACTTTCCCACCAGGCATCATATTCCTTACGCAGGCGTTGGACGACCTCAGGATATTGTGAGGCAACATCCTTCAATTGTCCGGGATCGCTTTCCATGTCGTAGAGCTCCTCGCCGTTGATGAGGCGCCAGCGGTCGGTCATAGTGGCGGACTTGCGCCATTTGATGGGATCCTTTACGCGCTGCGAGTCGGTGATGATGACTCGATTTGGCCAGGGGGCTTTGTTCTCGAACAAAAGGGGAGCAAGGGAGCGTCCATCGAAACTGTAATCAAGTGGCGCGTTTATTCCGCAAAGCTCGATCAGGGTTGGTAGGACATCAATGTGTGCGGTCAATTGATCGATATCACGTGGCTTGGTCAGCCCGGCTTTTGGCCAATGGAGGAAGAACGGGACGCGGTGTCCGCCGTCATATTCGCTGCCTTTCTTTCCCCGCATGCCCTTGTTAAAGACGTTTTCACCTGTGGCGGTACCGTTATCGGTGGTGAAAATGAAGATAGTATTCTCAGCGACACCTTTCTTTTCGAGGAAGGTACGGAGATCAGCCAAATTGTCGTCAACGTTCTCAATCATGCCATAGAAAATTGCTTCCCTTTCGTTGTTCACCTTGTCGACATAAGGTTTCCAATACTTGTCCTCGACGTGGAATGGCCCGTGAGGAGCATTTGTACAGATGTACGCCAGAAATGGCTCGTCCTTAGCGATGCTTTCGCCGATGAAGCGCTTTGCTTCCTGAAAGAAAACATCCGAACAGTAGCCTTCATACTTTTCCGGTACACCATTGTGCCAGTAAGTGTCATCGAAATAAGAATTGTCCCAGTAATCGGGAGTCTGACCAACACCACCGCCTCCGTGGTTCACGACTTCCTGAAAACCTCGATCCTGTGGACGGTAAGGATAATTGTCTCCGAGGTGCCATTTGCCGAACATGCCTGTGCGATATCCGTTATCACCGAATACTTCGCCGAGGGTGGTGGACTCAGGCCGCAGGAACGAGCGTCCCATGATGGTGTGCCATGGTCCAGCCCGGTTGGTGTAGTGTCCACTCATCAGGGCTCCACGGGTGGGAGCACAGGTCGGGGTCACATGATAGTCGGTCAGGCGGACACTTTCCTTGTACAATCCATCCATCGCCGGGGTGTTGATGATTTCGTTGCCGTGGCATGCCAGGTCGCCGTATCCCTGATCATCGGTGATAACCAACACCACATTCGGTTTGCCGGCAAATGCCGGAATCAGGAAATTCAATGCAAGAAGGATAGTGAGATATTTTCGCATGGTATTTTGAATAATTGAATTCTGGGGAGATTTAAAGTCCGGAATCAGTATAAATGAAATTTGGTATCTGAATATCCCTTAAATAGGGGGTGTTCGTCCGCCCTGTGAAGGCAACTTCCTTGGCTACTGGTTGGAGAACGGTGGGAAACTGGCCCTGTCAAAGAAGAATGTTGATGCCTTCAAGGCCCAAGTGAGATACCTTCTCGATGCAGGGCGACCCGATTTATCCATGGTTCCCATCGGGATAGTCAGGTAATCCAATCGGGACAATCTACCCCTTCAATCGTCTGCCGACTTCACGGAGGGTTTCCACGTCGGCGGGGTAGATTGAACCGTCGGGGAGGGGACCGGTGTTCAATAGGAGATTGGCATTGATTTCCCCTGAATGCTTGAGCATCTCCATGACATCGTC
The DNA here is from genome assembly GCA_030595525.1 of Puniceicoccales bacterium. Taxonomy (GTDB): domain Bacteria; phylum Verrucomicrobiota; class Verrucomicrobiia; order Opitutales; family Oceanipulchritudinaceae; genus Oceanipulchritudo. Next base: position 2,214 of record JAUVDD010000127.1, on the reverse strand, counting down.
GGCTGTCTTGTGGTTGTCGTTATCATAGGTGGCGTAGCCCCATGATTTCGGCTGAAGGGTATCACAAAGTTCCAAGGGCATTTCAGAAGGACCGCCTGTCCAATGGCGTTCAGGTGCCTTGAAATCCTCTGTTCCGGTGACTCCCTGTTTGTAGGAAACCAGAACATGTGGCTGGAGTGAGTGAATGTGATCGTAGAGCTCCTGTAGCTTGAATTGATGCACTTTGTCAGGATTATTTATCAAATGGGAGACACCATCCAGCCAGATGGCTCCGATCGGTCCATAATTGGTGAGCAACTCGGTGATCTGGTTCTTCATGAACTCAATGTAAATTTCCAGATTATGTTCATCCCCGGTCTTGTAAGTAGCCTCGGGAGGATCATATGCCGGACGGGCATTCTTTCCCCATTCGTCAACATTGGGAGCATGTGGATGCTTCCAGTCGCGGCCATGGGAATAGTAGAGATAGAATCCAAGGCCCTTTTTCTGGCACTGCTCGGACAATTCACCCACCAGATCGCGCTTTGCCGCCGAATTTGTGCTTTTGAAATCGGTATATTTCGAATCGAACAGGCAAAAGCTGTCGTGATGCCGAGTGGTGATGTTTATGTACTTCATTCCCGCCCCAAGAACCATGTCGGTGATAAAGTCCGCATCGAATTTGTCCGCCGTAAACTGGTTAGCCAGCTTTGCGTATTCCGCAACGGGTACCAAGCTCCGGCACTGCACCCATTCTGCTGGCTTGGACTGCACTCCGTTCCATTCGCCTTTCATCAGGCTATACAAACCATAGTGAATAAATAATCCAAACTTGGCATTACGGAAGTATTCTATGCCGGCTTGCCTGGGATCGGTGGAATAGAGAGCGGCGTAATCACTCAGGAACGAGGGAACTTCTGGTCCACGGTTGCAGCCCGCGAAGCCTGTCAGGCCGGTTAAGCAGGAGAATGCAGCGGTTGATTTGATGAAATCTCTACGGTCAGTCTTCATAGTGCACGATGCTATGACGGAGTATAAATAACTCAAGTGCCAATCCCTTGAGTAAGTCTCACCTTGATTTTTTCCAAATTCCCCTAAGGATCAATTCACCCCAAAGGGACAATAAGAACCCCAGTAGCTACTATTAATTATGAATAGAAGAACATTTATTAAGACTTCAGGTGCTTATGCCGCCTTTTCGATAATCCGTGCAGATGCCAATACGATTTCTCCCAATGGCCGGCTACAGGTCGGCATCGTAGGGATCGGCGGCCGTGGAAAGGTCAATTTAAAGGCTCTTCTGGCACTTTCCAATGTGGATGTGGTAGCCATGTGCGATGTGGATAGCCAGTTCATGGCCGAAGCCGCAGAGCTCAATCCGAAGGCGAAGCAATTCCGTGATTATCGGATCATGCTGGAGAAACTGGATAAACAGATTGATGCTGTACTGGTTTCCACTCCCGATCACATGCACGCACCCATATCCATGGCAGCGATGGAAGCGGGAAAGCATGTGTATTGTGAAAAACCACTTGCTCATAACGTCCTGGAAAACCGCCAGTTGAGGGAAATGTCGGAAAAAACCGGTTTAACTACCCAAATGGGGATCCAGAACAGCTCCGGAATAGCCTACAGGATGACACGGGAGTACATCCAGGGTGGTCTGATTGGGAAAGTGAGTGAAGTACATGTCTGGTCGTTCAAGGACTGGGGAAGCGACGAATTGATAATGCCGACGGTCCATGAAACCATTCCTGAAAAGCTGAATTGGAATCTCTGGTTGGGAGTTGCGCCGAAGCATGTGTACAAAGGTGAGATCTTTCATCCGAGAGACTGGCGCAAGTTGCTGGATTTCGGTACTGGAACGCTGGGAGATATGGGTGTCCATATATTTGACACGCCGTACCGGTCGCTCAAGTTGGGTGCACCCAAGTGGGCCCGAGCTAAATGCCGGGAACCGAATGGCTTTTCGCATCCTTCCAAAGTCATCGTGGAATATGGATTTCCAGCCACAGAATTGACTGCCAAGGAGCTCAAGTGGACATGGTACGATGGTTCCTATGGTCCACCTGCTGAAATACCCGGCGTAACGCTTCCGGAAGGAAAGGAACTCCCCGAGCAGGGAGCAGTTCTGATCGGTGATAAGGGGGTAATGATAGTACCGCACGGCGGCGGTCCTCAGACTTTGAATCCTGGATTGATCAGGAGTGTACCAAAACCGAAGGTTGTGGCGGG
>JAUVDD010000024.1 GCA_030595525.1 Puniceicoccales bacterium | reverse complement strand
CAATTCGAGTTTATCCACTTCAGGACTGCAGCATGGACCCTGTTTCCAGGAATCGCTGGTGCATCGTGAACGCGTGATTCAGGGATTGTGGAGTATGTCCACCGATAACGTCATGAACGTATCCATTTAACTCATCACGATAGTTCGGATGAGCACAATGCTTCACAATTTCCCTGGCACGTTCCAGCGGGTGTTTCCCACGCAAGTCAGCAACTCCCTGTTCTGTTACAATGACCTGAACTGAGTGTTCACTGTGGTCGAGGTGACTACAAAGAGGGACGATCGGGCTGATCTTTCCGCCCTTTGCCGCACTGGGACATGTGAATATGGAAATGTAGGCATTACGGGTGAAGTCACCACTGCCACCGATCCCGTTCATCATGTTGTTCCCCATAATGTGCGTGGAGTTCACGTTGCCAAAGATATCCACCTCGATCGCAGTGTTAATTGATACAATGCCGAGGCGGCGCACCACTTCGGGATTATTGCTGATTTCCTGTGGACGCAAAACCATCCGACGTCGGAAGAAGTCCAGATCCTGGTAGATCCGTTGTAGAACTGAAGGCGTAACTGTAATTGAGGTTCCACTAGCGAAACTCAAACTGCCAGATTCCATCAAGGAAATCACGCTGTCTTGAATGACCTCCGAATACATCTCAAAACAAGGAATTTCCGGATGCGCTCCCATGGCACCCAGGACAGCATTGGCGATATTTCCCACGCCACTTTGGATTGGAAGAAAGGTGTTGGGGATTCGACCTGAACGCAATTCACCCGCAAGGAAATCGGCTACGTTTTGTCCGATCTTGTTGGTTATGGCATCTGGTTCCTTGAAACCACCGACTTCGTCTTCCTCGTTGGTGTAAACGATTCCTACGATTTTCTTTGGATCAACCCGGACAACGGAATCACCACAACGTTGACGACAGGAATAGAGCGGTATTTCGCGACGAGCCGGAGGATCCTCAGGTTCGAAAATATCGTGAAAACCATATAGCTCACTTGGGTGATGCTGGTTGATTTCCAAAAGGATTTTATCGGCGTGGAGAAGAAAGGTATTAGCGGCACCGACACTCGTGGTCAGGGTGATTTCACCTTCAGGAGTTACATCGGCTGCCTCGACTACTGCTGCATGGACTTTTCCCAGGAAACCGTAACGAACCCACTGCTGTAAAACCGACAAATGCATGTCGAAAAAATTGGTCTTACCGGCATTGATATTTTTTCGCAGGAGCGCATCCGATTGATAGGGTGTTCTCCAAGCGACAGCATCGGCTTCAGCCAACGCTCCATCAAGGGATTTGCCAGTTGATGCACCGGTAATTACGCCTAGCTTGAACGGCCGTCCCGCGGCATGTTCCGCCTTGGCACGTTCACCCAGGGCGCGAGGAATGGCTTTGGCAGCTCCTGCCGGAGTGAATCCGCTGAAACCAATCGTCTGACCATCGTGGATCAGGATTGCTGCTTCTTCGGCTGTTAGTATGGGAAATGGCAGTTGTCTATTCATTATAAGTTCTGCTAAATGATTATCTTCGTAGTATTAGAAAAATTTTAGTTCCTCTGGCAAGCCCTAGTGCAAAAAAAACGACACCCCAGAAGATATGGGGTGCCGATGAAATGAGAATATAAGAGATTTTGGGTAAAATAGACTAGTGGGAAGAGCTTGGTGGTGCGGTCGGCACAGGAGGTACACCCGGGGGAGGACCAGAAGGAGGACGGCTCGGGGGAGGTCCACTAGGAGGAGGAGGAATATTCGAAGAAGATGGAGGGGACGCCGGTTGTGTTGAGCGTTGCATATTCGCAGGAAGCTGCGGTGGGGGCCCTGATGGTGGTGGCGGCACTGGAATGACCTCGAGGAGGTCCAGTTCGAAAACCAGAGCATCACCTGGTTCGATCACACTGCCAGGCCTTGCTGGGCTGTCTCCGTAACCGAGCTCTGAAGGGATATAGAGTTTAATTTTGCCACCTTCCTTGAGCAATTGAAGACCTTCAGAAAACCCCGGAACCACACGATTGACCATGAAATCGGCATTATCGTTTGCATCGAATGGACGACCATCAATCAAAGTGCCTTTGTAATTCACCTTCACGCGGTCGGTTGCGACCGGGGATTTGCCGGTACCTTCCACGAGCATTTCATAGTAGAGCCCTGATGCGGTTTTCTTAACACCTTCCTTTGTATCGAGGCTGGCGAAAAATTCGGAAGCTTCGGCCTTGTTGGACTCAGCAACCTGACCGGCTTTTTCCTGTTCCTTGGCTTGAAAATCCTGCATGAGCTGCATGTAGATTTGCTGGGCCTGCTGGATGGATTCTTGATAACCTTCTGGTTGGGATCCCCCTTCTGCGGCGATGCGCATTCCTTCAAAGACGGCGTTCAGGTCCTCATCAGAAAAACCAATGTTGAGCTGGAGTTGGGAAGCCATAGCGAATCCCATGGAACGCATTGCTGCTACATTGTCCACAGGTGCTGGCTCAACAGGTGCTGGCTCAGCAACAGAATCTGCTGCCAATGCCGCATTACATGTCAGGAGGGATACAACCGAGGCCGCTAGAAGCGGTACGAGTCGCATATACTGTCGTTTATTCATAGACGGATGTTGTTACAGAGGGTTAATTGAGGGTCAATGCCCGATTGAGTAAACTAGGAATATGACGCAATTGCTTCAGGAAAACAGCAAAGCCACCCGTTTTCGGGTGGCTCTGGGGCAATCTATTAATCATGCCCTGTCTCTGTCGCTGTCTTAACTTTGGGTTTTTAAACCCATTGGCCTATCGCTTGCCAAAAGTTATCCTCAATGTCTTCCAGAATACACGCGGTCTCAAGTCAATTTGGAGGATTTTCAGAGAAATTTTTTCTCAATTACAGTAAGTGTAAAATCAATAAATCACCCATGTAAATTTGAGCCACAGTTGACAGGAATCAAGGCTTCGGGACCGTGGGGGATGGAATGTTTTTCCGTTTTTGCTCCAAGGAAGTTCGCATACTGTCGAATACCTCATCTCTTTTCTTAACAAATGCCTCTACTTTGGCACTCAGAAAGGGGAATTGTTTATCCTCCTCCAAAGATTCGAGGCTCTGTCTGATCAAGGTGCGCTCATCTTTGGAAGCGGCAAACCAGAACTGAGACAGGTTGGATATAGGGATTTCCGGGAACCGGGAAACTAATTCCTGAATCTCTTTCTTTAATTCGGGAGTTGACTGGGTAATCTGGCTAATCCGAATTCGCATAGCTTCTCGCTCATTCGGTGACATCTTTTCGATAAATTCGATTGTTTGCCTGAGTTTGTTCAGCTTCTCCGGACTCATATTAAGGAGATCCCCGAGCTGATTCAACTGGGCGTACAATTCTGTAGGATCCGGTAAATTCGGTGGGGGAGTGAGAGGCTTGTTCTTGAGGGAAGGAGGCAAAGGCGGTGGCACCGGTAAGTTTTCCGGACTCGGCAGTGCCCAGCCCTGTAGACAAATTCCCAGAGCGCAGAAAAGGAGGATTCCTTGAATAAACGGTTTAGTGGCTCCCACCATCAGAATTATTCAAAAAGAAAGGACAAATTCTCCACCGACTCAAGCTTGGAGAAATCACTGGTACCATTCAAATTGGCTGCCAGGGCGAGGATACGTGTCATATCCTCATCCAGGTCAAGAGGTGTATCAGCAAGTGTCACCACATTCTCCATGCCTTGGTCTGGAAGCACCTGAGGGCCTTGAGATTGGAAGCTTATAAATGCCAATGTCAGGGTGGCCGCGGCGGCCAGGGGTGCGAGCCATTTGAACCACGGCCGAACTGGAGCGTTATCGGTTTGTGTCTCGGTCAACTGTCCACGAATCTTCCAGATCATTTGTGGATCTGACAGGGAAGAATTCTGCTGGAACAGTTCATCGATTTTTTCATCGAGTAAGACGGGAGAATTCCGCAGGTGTGTCCGAACTCGCACCAAAAAATCCTGTGGTGCTTGTATGCTATTGTTCTTCAACCACTTATCAAATTCCAGTAGTTGCGGATCTCTTGACTGTTCGGGTATATCCATTGGGTCTTTCATAGAGGTTAAACCAAATCTTTCAGCTCTTGTTTCAAGAATTGTCGTGCGCGGAAAATCCAGGTCTTCACAGCACTCTCATTTGCCTCCATTACGTTGGCGATTTCCTGGTAACTGAGCTCCTGTTGTTTGAGCAAAAGAATGGCCGTTCGCTGTTTTTCCGGCAATTTATGAAGACATTGTTCGAATGCCTCTTCAATTTCGGAGTACTTTTGATGATCTTGTCCGCTGGTAACAGCGTTCAATTCGGAAGGATCCCATGAATCGAGAGGTTTCCGCTGACTTCTGCGGAATTCGTTAATTAGGAGTCGTCTGGCGATCTGGAACAGATAGGTACTGAATTTTGCTTTTCTCTCGTATTTGGAAGCGGCTCGATACAATCGGACAAAGACCATTTGGGTCAGGTCTTCTGATTGTTCATATGAGGATAATGATCTGTAGAAAAAATTGATGAGAGGGGATTGCCACCGTTCGACCAACTGATCGAAAGCGGATTCATCTCCATCCTTCAGTTGCAGCATCAAGACTGCGCTGGGATCGGATTCAATTTTCTTATTATCCTCCATGGACAAAATCAAGGTAGGTCATACCTAGATTAGAACGTCTGGCATTGGTTATTGTTTCAAGGTAAAAGAAAATCCTTTCCCATCAACCCACCGCTGTCTTCTTGCCAATCCACAATCGCCGACCTTTACTAATGGAGTGACTGTTTTTCGGCGGCTTTTACTTTTAATCTGTATTGCCGGGTTATGTGCCCTGGTGCAGGCCCTGATCATTGGACGGGTGGATTTGTCTATCGAGGTAGATGAGTGGGGAGTCGAATTAAATGAGATTAACAGCTGGGAATCCATTCTCTGGGTGGATGCCCGAAGCCGTGACGCCTATGAGGAAATGCATCATGATGGCGCCACTCATTTGAGTGAGGATGACTGGGACACTGGACTAGTTGATTTGTTGATGGAGTGGGACATGGATGTTCCAATAATTGTCTATTGTGATGGTCTGCATTGTGCAAACAGTCGGGAGATAGCCTCACGACTTCGGACTGAGATTGGAGAAACAAGAATTTACTGGTTGATTGGCGGCTGGGAAGTTTTGAAGGAGGTACCGACCCCATGAAGAAATTCAAGTGGTTAACGATATGTGCCCTGAGCATCTTTTTCATGGCAGCAGGTGGCTTGAAATTGTTGGAGCCGGTCGAGTTCGCGCAAGCAATCCTGGGATACCAGTTGATTGAGGGGAATCTTGCCTGGGCTGGTGCGCTGATGGTTCCCTGGATGGAAGTGGTCGCTGCAATCGGATTGCTAGCTGGTCGATGGCGGGCTGCAGCGTGTTGGCTGTTGTTGGGGATGCTTTGTTTCTTTGAAGTGATTTTACTAAGTGCCCTATACCGAGGACTGGATATAGATTGTGGATGTTTGGGAACAAATGCCAGCAGTTCGGTGTCATTTGCTCTGATGAGGAATATTTTGCTGATAGCAATTCTACTGTTCGTGTTGAAGATTAACTCCGCTAAAAGTGAGTAATATTGGGATTTCCAGTTCAGAAGACGGTCTTGCCGCGGGCTGGATTACCCGGATGGCTAAGGGTGAAGCCGATGCCTTGACGGCACTTTACCGACTCTATCACCGGCCGTTGCTGACTATCTTTTATGGTATATTGAAGGATCGGGAGGCTGCTGAGGAGGTCTTGCAGGATACTTTCGTGAAGGCTTTCCATAAAGCATCATCCTTTAATCCTACAAAGGGAGTAGCATTCGCCTGGCTGGTGACGATCGGCCGCAGATTGTCAATTGACAGGATTCGTCGCAAAAGATCCCGTCCGGATTCAGAAAACTTGGAACATCCTGAGTTGCTTGATGACAAAATTCGTGAGGGAACTACCCAGAATGTGCGTCAAGGAGCGGAGTATAGTTGGTTGCAGGAGACTCTCGAAGGCCTGCCGGACCGTCAGCGAATCGCTGTTCGGATGGCATTCATTGAAGGATATACGCATCATGAGATTGCTGATCAGACTGGATTGCCACTAGGGACGGTTAAATCGGATTTGTACCGTGGATTGAACACATTAAGAAATAACCATTTCGGGAAAAATGATTGATACAAAAACAGAAGAATTGGCTGCCTTGTATGTACTGGATCTCCTTGAGGGAGAAGAGTTGGCGGGTTTTGAACAGCGGTTGGTGAATGAACCCGACGTCACGGAACTGGTGAGAGGTCTTTCCACCGGTTTACATACACCAATGAAGGGAGTCAATGGGCCGGAAAGATTAGATTTGTTGGATGGAATCCGTGACCAAATTGGGCTGGCCCCCGAACAATCGAAAACGGAAATAGCCCCTCCTACTCAGAAAGTTGTTCCTTTTCGCTGGATACCGGCATTATCTGCCGCCGCTGCCATTTTGCTTGTGCTGAATCTTTTTCAATTCTTTGGAAATGGAACTATTCCGACAGATTTCGCCGATGAATTAACAAAAAGCCGATTGGCAAAAGAAGCACTCTTGGCGGAAAACAAGACCATCAAAGCTTTTAATGAAAGCTGGGAAACTGAATACATGAACCTGGCCCAACGTATGTTGCCATTCGTTGAATCAAGAGACGGACTCGGTCAGTTCACAGTGATCGACCTGGTGAATGTTAAAGGAAGCAGTAATTCGAATAATCGGGGTGAAGGCGATATCGCTGAGTATTTCCTCAGCCGTTCACCTCTGAAATTTGCATCCGTCAAGATGTCGGACATTCCCGAGATGGATGAGTCGATTACAATCGGTTACACCGTCTGGAAAAAAGATGAAAAAAGAGGATATATTGATTTGTACAACCTGCCGGAAGCGGGTCCGAATCGGGCTCCATTTCTCTGGGTCCGATCTGTACCGACAGAGAGCTACATTCCGGTCGGATACTTGCCCGCACTTGACATGGGAACGGGCACTTTTTACTTCACCATCAATCAGAAGGCCTTCAATCCGACTGAAGTCCTGATCACCGAGGAAACTGTAACTGGACCGGGCAAGCAGCCGTCCCGACATCGCTTAATGGTGGGGCCTTGAATTTCAGAAACTGGATAAAGCAACGAATCCAATGATCCCGGCGAGGATCATAGGAATCATTCCAATCAGAAGTGGTTTCCGAATATTGGTATGGCCCAGCCAGACACCGAGGCCGGTCTTGAAAATTGAATTGGCCAAGGCACCAATGACGATGCCACCAGCTGCCATATCCAGGGTAACGGATTGTGCGGTATGCTCGTTGGCCAGGGACAGGGCAATGGCGTCCATATCCGTCAAGCCAGAGAAGAACGCGATGGGATAAAAACCACTACCATCTCCCCAGATTGAAACAGCCTTTATCAGGAACACAATTACTCCATACAGCAGCGCAAACTTGATGGCCAGTTTTAGGGAGAGAGGATTGCTTAGTTTGGGCAAATCCACCTGCTCCTTGTTTTCCTTGGATAGGAAGAATTTCCAGACAAGATAAATGGTAGTGGGGATCGCCATGATGAGCATCGGTGGGAGAATCCTTATGAAAAGGTCCTGGTTGATAGCCAGGATGATGACCGCAACCCGACCAATCATCACCGTATTGGCGATAACGATGCCTGCCGCCAATGTTGATGCTATCTCCGGTGTGTCTCTGCTGTTACGCGCAAGTGCGAGAGTGGTGGCAGTCGATGAAGCCAAGCCTCCGGCCAATCCTGTGACTGTTATACCCGCTTGGGTGCCGAGGAGTCGTACAGCCACGTAACCGACAAATCCAAGACCGCTGATCAGCACAACCATCAACCAGATACTGTAAGGATTGAAGGCATCCAATGGTCCAAATCCCCTGTTGGGAACGAGTGGTAATATCAATCCGGTTACAGCAAGAAACTGTAGCAGGCTCATGATATCCTCGTTGGTCAGCCTGTTTGTCCAACGGTGAATAAATGGTTTCGATGCGAGCAGAATTCCGACAGCCACAGCAATGGCGATACCCGCCTGCAACTGCTGCCAGTAGACAAGTGCTCCAACCAGGAAGGTCAGCATGGCTGCGGTGTAGCTGGTTAATCCGAATCCCTTGTGGTCTTCCCGGTCCAGCAGGTTTGCGGCGATTAGGAAAATACCAAATGTAGCAAATGAAACAGGAAAGAAGAAATCGGCATGTACCTGGTGAATGTATCCGGAAAGAAACCCGAGAAGTGACCACAAGGAAAAGGTTCGGATTCCCGCGCTGGATTCTGTTTCAGCGTTCTCATGCTCGTCGGACCACTGACGTATTAATCCAATTAGCGCCCCGACACTGATTCCTACAATCAGGGTATGCAGGAAGGGTAGGTTGACTTCACTCATGCAAATGAAGCTAGTATTGGTCCTGAAAACGGTCGAGCTTACTTTTGTGCAAGGAATTTACCTTGCAGGGAGTTCGTAGCGCTTACCGGATTCATCTACAACTTCGATAGTTGAATCTCTTCCGGAAACCTGAACAGTATCCAGAACAAGTCCCAGCATGGGGTTTAGAGTGCTGCCCTCCGGATAAAAAACTGAATCAATAATAGCACCTTTAGGCATGTTGCTGGCAATAATTGACTGCTGTTCCAATTGCCCGAGAAAAGATTCCACCGAGATGTTATCCAGTTCAAGAGACAGGGTAACGGGAGCCATATTTGCAGGGGTCTGGTCTTTTACCTCAACTTCCTGTTGTGCTGAGACAGCAACCGGGGCAGGCCGGTCGATTGGTTCGATCGACAAACCGAGGGGATCGAAAAGGTAATGGACTGCTGCCAGAACAACAATGATAGCAATCACTGGAAGAGCTACTTTACGAAAGCGATTTGATTTGGGAGCGGGTGCGGAGACTAATTCCTCTAATTCCTCTTCTTGATGTTCCTCTTCCGCGTTTTCCTGCACACTTTCTTCCTGCCTGCTAGTTTCCAGCGGGTTGAGGTGCACTTGGTCAGGTTGAGGAATTGGCTCTCCATTTGGTCCCAGTTTAACTTCATTTGGCGGCAGTGGAGTCCCATCCAATGAAGGGGGTCGCTCATGTGGTGCCAGTTCTGGTTCTGGTTCCATTGCCTCGGCCCGGGGAATCTCCATCTGAGGCTCAAATTCGTCGATTTTGTGCTGTGGGGGATGCTCCTTTGGCTTCACAATCAGATGTGGAGACAGAGGCGTTAGAAGTTGCTTCAGCTTCAACTTCTTTTGAGGGTTCTGTTCGTCGCCGGCATTTTGTGAAGAATCACCGGAATCTGGCTTTTTCGCCGGATCAGAAGGGTTTTTGGAAAATGGATTCGCCATCGGTCACGAAATTAATAACGGTATTTGAAATGGAGGACACTTTCAGAGAAAGCGCCCCGTCCACCAAATCACCTGGTTTATAGGCACGGGCCTTGTTTGTCCGCGTATCAAAAATCAATACTTTGGCGCCACCGGACATGATTCCTCGGATTTCCAATTCCTGGAGTCGATTCCAAACGAGAGGATTGTTTCCCAGCAAAGCCACTTGCGGGGCGGGTTCTTCTACAACAGGAGGAGGAGTCGGTGCAGTGACGACTGGCGGTTCCGGTTCTGGAACAGGCTTAGGTTCAGGCGTGGGTATTGGTTCCGGTACCGTTTCCTCCTGGATATCTGTTTTTGCCAGAGCTTCTGGTTCAAGCTCTTCTGCAATTGGCTCCGGAACAACTTCTTCTTTCTCTGGTGCCACGAGCTGTGGAGGAGTTGTCTCCAATTCTTGGGCGGTGGCAACTTCCTCAGTTGGTGCTGCTCCCTCGGAGCCAGAACCTTCGTCTTCGCCGAGTATCTGGTAGACCAGGTAGGTTGAAACCGCGGTGCTCAGCAGGGCGACCACTAACACGGCAAGAACGAAGCCGAACAAGTATTTCTTCTTCTTTGGTGGCTTTTGCTGAGGCGCCGTCGGCATACCCTGCATTGCAGGATGATTATGAACGGAAGATGGTCGTTCCGACTGCGCTTTCTTGAGTGCTTCGTTAATCAGACTCATAACTTCTTCATTTCCTTGGCTGCTCGGCGGACATCCCACCAAGTGATCAGATCCCGGGTTTTAATAAATGCTGAAAGCATTGATTTATCACAAAGATTATTTACCAGCCTGGGAGTGCCCCGGCTGTGCTTGAAGATTTTCTTCATCGCTGCCCGGGTGAATTCCGGACGGCCGTTGGCGCCTGCTATGATCAACCGATAACGGATGTACTGTTCCATTTCTTCTCGAGTCAACGGGCGTAAATCGTAATTGACCAGAATCCGTTGGCGAAGCTGCCTGAGACTCTTGTGTTGCAACTTCTCCTTTAACTCTGGTTGCCCAATCAAAATGATTTGAAGCAATTTCTGGGTATTTGTTTCCAGATTGGAGAGCAAACGGAGGTTCTCAAGTGCCTGGAAAGTCATGTTCTGGGATTCATCAATGATCAGGACGATGTCCTTTCCCTCATCAACCAGCTTTAGCAGGAGCTTATTTAATTGTTCCAGGCATTCCTGCTTGGATCGTTTGACTTTATCGACTCCCAGTTCCCGCAGTATAGCTTGTAATAACTGAGTTTCCGAAACCCGTGGATTCAGGATAAGTGCCGTTTCGATGGGTTTATCATCAATTTCCTCAAGAAGGAATCGACAGATGGTTGTTTTTCCACAGCCAACCTCACCAGTAAGAACAATAAACCCCTTTTTCTCGGCTATTCCATAGCGTAAATGCTGGATAGCTTCCTGGTGTACGGGTGACAGGAAGAGAAAATGTGGATCTGGTGTGATATTGAAGGGGAATTCCTTCAAGCCATAGAATTCGGTGTACATGGTTGTTTAGCAATCGCAACTATGTAAGCACTGGACGGCAATGCTGGAATCATATTTATTGGTGACATTTACTATGATTTAACTATTAGTCTGCATAATGCTGCGGTGGGCCTCAAGAATTCTTCTCATTCTTTTGATCGTTGCGCTCTCCGGAGTGACGACTGGTCTGGTCTTGGTTTGGACGCAGACGAAGCGCGAATATGTGGCCTTTGAAGATAAGCGGCAAGGGATGGAAACCCATCTGACTGAACTCAAGAAAGAGAGGGAATCGAAGGAGGCATACCTTCGGGCATTCATCAATGAACCAGAGTTTGTTGAACGTGTAATCCGTGATAGAATGGGCTATGTAGAGCCGGGTGAGATTGTTTTTCGTTTCCAAAAGCCTTGATCGATGAGAAATTGCTTTTCAAGTAATCGACCTTCTCCAAGATGGGTGGACTATGTTGGAGTCGTTAGAGAAAGTGGAGTCGGTTTATAAAGCAGCTGGACAAGCACAGGTGTTCAGGTTTCTCGATGGTCTGGATACCCGCAGCAGGGAAAAATTGCTGAAGGACGCATCTGGAATCGATTTACCGGAATTGGAGGAATTGGTAAAATCCTTGTTGAATGAGGAAACGGCAGATTTCGATCAGTTTAAAAACCTGCAGCCGGCTCCCTATGTTTCCCATCCAAAAAATGGCGGAGATCCCGCCCTCTGGAAGGGGGCCATCGTTCTTGGTGAGGATGCCTTACGCTCTGGTCGAGTGGCAGCGTTTACGGTTGCCGGAGGTCAGGGAACACGCCTTGGATATGATGGTCCAAAAGGGACTTTTCCGGTGGCACCCGTTTCGGGGAATACTTTGTTCCAAATCTTTGCCGAAAAGCTCCGGGCCTCCGAAATCCGCTACAAAACAAGTATTCCATGGTATATCATGACCAGCGCGATCAACCATGATGCCACGATTGTTGCTTTTAAGAACGCGGATTATTTTGGTCTAAAAAAGGAACAGATCATGTTTTTTGCCCAAGGGCGGATGCCAGCAGTGGATTTTGCGGGAAGAATCCTTCTGGAAAATCAGGATACAATTGCGATGAGTCCCGATGGTCACGGTGGTTCCCTGCGGGCTCTGGTGCGCAGCGGGGCGACCGCTGACATGCGCAGGAGAGGAGTCGACACCATCAGCTACTTCCAAGTGGATAATCCACTTGTTCAGGTGATTGATCCTGCCTTCATCGGCTTTCACCTGAAAAGCCAATCGGAAATGTCCAGCAAGATGATTCCCAAGGCCTATCCCGGTGAAAAGGTTGGCCATTTCTGCATCCAGAACGACCGGATGTGTGTTGTGGAATATTCCGATATGCC
>JAUVDD010000035.1 GCA_030595525.1 Puniceicoccales bacterium | reverse complement strand
GCAACGATCCCAGCAGGGATCGCACATCGTGATCCGCCAATAACATCCATTCTGTGACCCCTGCCGGGGTCATCGTCACCTTGAACATGTCCACCCCGGGTGTCGTCGCCCCCGTTCCGCATCCGCGGAACGAGACCTCCTCAACCCGAGGCTACCGATCTAGACATCCCATCCGGGATGTCTGGTTGATCATCTATCCCTTAGGTTGATCCCGCATTTGCGGGACTGCGGGACCGCTTTTAAAAAGATCCCTCACTCCTTGGAGATTGTCAGATTTGGAATCGACATAAACCGACAAGGCTCAAATATTCGAAACCATGGCGGTGAAGCCTCAATTACTGACTTGGATAACCTGTGACTCGGTCCACATCGACCCGGCAACAGGTAAACATTATTTGATGGGATGTTTTTCCAATTTGCGGGCCCGAAAGTTCCCGGCAACACATCCCCGGATGGTCTGGTTTCTAACCTTGACCGATCTCAAGCCCGGAACACACCAGCTCCGGTTGTCATATGGCCGCGACATGGAAACCATCCAGAAATTAATCGAACGTCCTTTCGAATCAAAAAGTCCACTCGACAAGGTGAACCTGATAAATGAATTGCGGAACCTTCGCTTTGAGGAACCCGGCAGCTACCAGATTCTCATCGAGGTGGATGATGAACCTTTGCTCGTTAATACCCTGATTGTTTCAGAATAACCCATAATTCCCCCATCTTATGCTGAATACATATGAACTCATTGGCGTTGGATCGCCAATTATCGACATTCTTGCACAAGTTCCTGATTCCTTCCTGGAAAATGTAGGAGGCGAAAAAGGAGGCATGGTCCTGACGGACGGCGGGTCCTTGGCCGAATGGATCTCCCAATTACCGGGTGCCTACACCCAGACTCCAGGCGGTTCATCCGGCAATACTATATTTGCGGCGGCCAAGATGGGGCTGAAAACCACTTTCATAGGGAAAATCGGACAAGGACAAGGCGGTGAATTCTATAAAGACAGCCTGAAATCGCTCGGTGGGGATGTATCCCATTTTAAGACAGGTTCGGTCGCCAATGGGCGATGCCTTTCCCTGATCACTCCTGATGGAGAACGCACAATGCGGACGGACCTAGGTGCCGCTGCCACTCTTGCCCCTGATGAAGTCACGCCAGCCGACTTCATTGGTTCCTCACACGCCCACATCGAAGGCTATTTACTGTTCAATCCCGATTTGATGATGGCGGTCCTGAACAGTGCAAAGGAAACCAATTGCCATATCAGCCTGGACTTAGCCTCATTTGAGGTGGTCCATGCTGCGCAAGATAGTCTACCGGGCATTTTACGGGATTACGTCCACTTGGTCTTCGCCAACGAAGAAGAAGCATCCGCCTTTCTGGGCGAATCCTTGCCTCCCGAGGAAATGGCCAAGAAGCTGGCTGAATACTGTGATCTGGCCGTAGTCAAAGCGGGCGCCAACGGAGCATGGTTGGTCCGTGGCGACGAAGTTCTATTTGCTCCGGCTTTGCCCGGAATCACGGCGATCGACACAACAGGTGCGGGTGACTACTGGGCTGCTGGTTTCCTTGCCGGGTGGATCCATGGAAAGCCACTGGACACTTGTGCCAAATGGGGTGCCCGACTCGGGGCAGAGATTGTCCAGGTGATTGGAGCGGAACTCCCTGAAGAGACCTGGGATTCAATTCTTGCAGATATTCAGTGAACCGCCGCTTGCGTTAACCGCAAGATTTCGACAAAACCTCCTTTATCATGAATGAGAGTGAGGTTGAAAAGACAATATTGGATGTGGCAAAGCGTGCCCTCGCTGCTTCACATCAACTGGCCGCCCTGTCTACTGAGCAGAAGAATGCCGCCCTTTTGAGGATTGCCGATTTACTCGAAGCTCCCGAAACGCTGCCCGTTCTGCTGGAAGCAAACGAACGGGATTTGCAAACGGGCGCATCCCTCGGATTATCCGATGCTATGTTGGATCGCCTTCGCCTGACTCCACAGCGAATCAAGGGAATGATTGAAGGTACTCGCCAGGTCGTTGATCTAGAAGATCCGGTTGGTGCAATCCTCGAGCAGAAGACTCATAAGAAGGGATTCAGCATCGAGAAGGTGCGTGTACCGATCGGAGTCATTGGCATCATTTACGAATCACGTCCAAATGTAACAATCGATTGCGCTGTTCTTTGCTTGAAGAGCGGCAACTCGACCATTCTGCGCGGCGGTCGGGAGGCCTTCCACAGCAACATGACACTGGCTGCGATCATCCGGCGGGCACTCGAGGAGACAGGACTGCCAATTGATGCAATCCAATTGATCCCGACAGTGGATCGTTACGCTCTAACCGTCCTGATGAAACTGGACGAATACGTACACTGCATCATTCCACGAGGTGGCGAAGGCTTGATCCGGTTTGTATCAGAAAATGCCCGGATGCCAGTCATCAAGCATTACAAAGGCGTCTGCAATATCTACCTCGATGCTGATGCCGAGCGACAGATGTCCATTAAGGTCACGGTCAATGCCAAGTGTCAGCGTCCCAGTGTTTGTAATGCGGCTGAGAACCTTATCGTACATAAGGATGTCCTCCAATCGATTTTCCCTGATGTAGCCAAAGCCTTGAAAGAGGAAGGTGTCCAACTTCGGGTAGATGACTGTGCAGCAGAAACCCTTGAAGCATTTGGCGGGATTCCATTCACAATGGCCACCGAAGAGGACTACCATACGGAGTACGTCGATAAGATCATTTCAATCAAGACAGTCGATAATCTCGAGGAGGCCATCACCTTCGTAAACACGTATGGTTCAGGCCATAGTGATGCAATCCTGACTGAGAATGAAGAGGCCGCCGCACGCTTCCAGACGGAAGTGGATGCAGCAACCGTCTACTGGAACGTTTCCACCCGCTTCACGGACGGATTTGAATTCGGTCTGGGAGCGGAAATTGGGATTTCCACGGACAAACTGCATGCACGTGGTCCAATGGGGCTCAATGAGCTGACCACATACAAGTACCTGATCCGTGGTCACGGTGAAATTAAATGAGTACGAACCGCATAGCTGAAAAGATCACCCAGAAATTGACTTGGGAAGACCTCGATCAATCTGCAATTCGTCAATTAATTAAATTGGCCAAGCAGGAGGATCTGGAAGGCTGGGGTCTGGCAATCCCGCCTGCTCAATTCGGTGATGTCACCAGCCAGGCCATCCAATCCGGAAATGAATCCGCATCAGCACATTTGATTGCTCGTGAAGAATTGGTTGTTTGTGGACTAAATCTGGTCCAGTTGGTCATGGATACCTATGGAAATGGCGCAACTTTCAAGCCATTGGTACAAGACGGGACGAAATGTGCTTCCGGCAGTTGCCTTGGCACGCTGACAGGCCCCACCCGGCTCCTTTTGGAATCCGAGCGGATTTTGCTGAATTTCCTTCAACGATTATCCGGAGTCGCATCCTCTACCCGCTCTTATGTGGATGCCATGGGCGATACGCCTACCCGTCTTCTTGATACCCGCAAAACAACTCCCGGATACCGGGTTCTGGAAAAATATGCGGTGGTATGCGGTGGTGGTTATAATCACCGCATCGGCCTGTTCGACAGGGTCATGTTGAAAGATAATCATCTTGCCGCCGACAAGGCCAGTCACGGCCAGGCATTGGCAGAACTGGTTCAATCAGTTCGCAACAAGTGGCCAGAAATGATTATTGAACTGGAAGTTGACGCAATTAATCAGATCCCTCCAGCATTAGGCTCGGGCGCAGATGTCTTCCTGCTGGATAATTTCACCCGCGAAGAATTGATTGAAGCCATTCAGCTAATTGGTGATGCTGCAGCCACAGAAGCCAGCGGGGGCATTACCATGGAATCTTTGGCCGAACTTTCCTCAATAGGTCTGGATTTCATTTCGACCGGAGCCACCATCCACAAATCCACGTGGAAGGATATCGCTCTCGATTGGGAAATTTAATTGTCATGAAAGTACCAGCACAAGTTCTTCAGCATTTCATTCAAGCCAAGGGACAATTTATTTCCGGAACTGAAATCGGGGAAAAACTGGGATTATCTCGGGTCAGTGTGCACAACCATCTCGAAACCCTGAAGAAAGATGGATTCGAATTCTCCGCCATACGCAACAAGGGTTATCGTTTGGAAAAGGAACCAGAAGTCTTTCATCCAGCTCTTTTTGAGACGTTGATGGAATTGGTACCCTGCCCGTTTTTCAGGAATTACAAAGCAGTTGAAGAAGTTAGCAGCACCAACAGTTTAGCGGAACTGGAACTAGCCAAAGGTACGGAGGCTCCATTCTTTATTGTGGCCAACGAGCAAACCCAGGGACGGGGAAGGCGGGGACGTGTATGGCATAGCCCGTTAAAGAAAAACCTTTACCTGTCAGTGGGCCTGCGGCCAGCCATGCCTCCGGCCAAGCTCCAGACGATCACTCTCTGGATGGGATTGAGGTTATGCAATTTCCTCAGGGAAAAGTATTCGCTGCCGGTTCTCATCAAATGGCCAAATGATTTAATTCTGCACGATCGGAAAATCGCCGGCATGCTGACGGAAGCCCGTGTTGATTCTGAATTCACACGAGATCTGGTTTTTGGATTGGGGCTGAATGTCAATTCCACCAGCGATGACTTCCCGGAGGAACTCTCCAACTTTGCTTCATCCCTGGCCCTGAATCTCGACAGGAATATAAATCTTACGCGCCTTGCCCACGACATTATACATGTGCTCGCCGATGCCATCGTAGATTATCTGGATGACCAGTATAGGAGTGAATTGACTGATCAATGGCCGGAATTTGATTACCTGAGGGGACAGGATGTTCGAACCGGTGATATAGAAGGCAAGGTTCTTGGTATCTCTGCAAATGGGTCCCTTCGATTGGAACGACCCGATGGTTCCAATATTTTGCTGCACAGCGGCGAGGTTTCCATCGGATCAGAGAAGATTTTATAAAAAAATCCCCCCGGGGGGCCGGGGGGAAAGCGACCTGTATGTGGTCGCATCTCTCTCTCTGTATTTGGGTTATCGGTGTAGGAGCCGATAATAAAGTTTTATACCGCAACTGCTGTTTTCGATCGCATCCTCCGTCGGGCCACTGGCATCTGTTGAGCCTCTTCAGCATGTCGAATCTCGTAGGCTTGAACACGACGCTCAACATAAGCGCGGATATCTTCCAATGGTTTATGTGGAAATGCGGGACGTCCTCGAAGTTCTCCTCTCAGAGGGTTAGTTGAAATAAAGTCTTGAACCACATATCGGTCTGCACCGTGGATCAGTTCGGAAATAGCTTTTAATTCCCTGGTTGTATGCAGGCCCGGAACCACGGTTGTCCGGAATTCGTGGGCAACTCCAGATTGTTTCACTACCCAGACGCTGGTACGAATCAGCTCAACGTCCAGACGGCATCCAACAACACTCGCGTAGTTTTCCAACGGGGCCTTCACGTCCATCGAAACGAAGTCCACCAGATCAGACATTAACAGGTCTCTCAAAACTTCCGGTTTAGTACCATTGGTCTCCAATTTAACGGACAAACCCATTTCCTTTACCTCGAGCATTCGCTCTTTCAAGTCTTCCTGAAGGGTTGGTTCACCACCACTGAAAATTACCGCATCGATGCGATCCAGGTGATTCCGGATATAGCGTTCTGCATAATCCCAGTCGTGACCGGTATCGAGATTACATGTTCCTAATAATCCTGCATAACCACAATAGGAACATCGCAGATTGCATCCACAGACGTAGATAGTTACCGCGCTCTTGCCCGGATAGTCTTTTTCGTCTGCTCTTTCTATGCGTCCAATAATCATGCGATAGTATTCCTAATAATTATGCAGTTTTATTATCAGTATCGGTTATGGCATCAAGAACATTTATAAATCGTAAGCCTATCTAATCCCCGTAAGTTGTTCTCCTAATATTAGTTTTGATAAAAAACCCGGTTTGTATAATCTTAAAGCACTGGACAATCGCGTGAGGAATGGACAAAAGTTTCTTATGCCAAATGAGCTTGTGAAATTCGATGTACAAACAGAAGGACTTGGAGAGTTCTGGGGAGTTGCACCGAATTATCATGAACGACGGAGCCGGGATCCCATGTCAGCGGAAGAGCTGAAGGATATCCTCCTGACCATCCATGATGAGAACGGGAAAGAGGCGAACGGCCTGTTCATTATTGAGCATACTAACCGCAGAGTGAATCTTCGCATAAATAGCGGTGTTTTGGAAATTTCCGATCCCAACAATGCCAATTATCAGAATGTGGTGATATCCATCGACGATTTGTCGAAATATCTGGAGGACTTTTTCCAGCTTCAAAAGGGAGGGAAGCATGTCCAGAATTCACACATTATCATTCTGGAATGGATAATCGCCCTAATCGCTGGCGCAGGAATGGTCGGGGCAATTTACTTTGCCTTCCAATACCTCGACAAAGAGGTGGATTTTATGCCAAAACCGGATTTTGTTGAAATTCAGGACCACACTGATTTCCAAAATCACCTCAAAAAGATGACGGGGATATTCGTAACTGAATTGGAAGATGGAGAAACCCTGTTGTTTATCCAGGAGGACGGGCGTTGGGATTTCTTCGATTTGGAACGAAGTGTTGGGAACAATTTTATCCTCACTGAGATCGAAGGTGGTCTTTGCAGACCGGTTTATCAAACAGGTCGCTTGGGATTGTTAACCGATTCCAATTTCATTTTCTTTTGGGAAAGTGAAGGCGTTATATATTTTCAGGATAGAAAATACATTCTAACGGCAAAGACTTCCAACGAGCTGCCGTTCGTCTCCTTCCCTGATTAATCGGCAATTCCCTACTGAACAATGCCGCCTTCGGAAAGGAATATGCCCTTGAGGTTCATTTCGAGGGCTTTCGGATTGGGTGATGCCTCAAGTCCAACCTGTTTACTAATCAGACCTTCCTTAATCAGGCGGTATAAATCCTGATTGAAAGAGCGGGATCCGCTTTCCTTACTGGCCTCAATGACTGCAGGAATCTTATCAAATTTCCCCTCGATAATAATTGTCCGAGCTAAACCATCGACAACAAATGCTTCAAGAACCGGCAACCGCCCTGTTCCTTCCAATGCTGGTAACAATCGCTGGGTGATGGTGGCCCGAAGCGTACTGGCCACTATCCTGCGAAGGCCCACGTGTTGGTCATGTGGATAGTACTCAAACAATCGCTGAACGGCTTGCTGGGCATTTGAACTGTGCAGCGTGCCGAATACGTAGTGCCCGGTCTCAGCAGCTGTCAGGGCCGTATCAAAAGTATCCGAATCGCGCATTTCCCCAATCAGGATCATATCGGGATCCTGACGAAGTACACTCTTCATCCCATCAGCAAACGATGGAGTATCAATTCCGACCTCCCGTTGATTAAAACTGCATTTGATATCGGAATAGGTAAACTCGATCGGATCCTCAAGCGTGACAATATGCTTGTCCATGTTGATGTTAATCCAATTCAACATGGCAGCCAGCGTGGAACTTTTACCACTACCTGTCGGGCCACAAACCAGCATGATACCATCAGGACTTTGGCAAAGATTTGTGAAGAGCGTGTTGTCGAGGTTCAGCTGTTTGAAACTCGGTGGGCGGTCCTTGACGAAGCGGAAGACCATACTCGGTGTACCTCGCTGATAAAAGGCGTTCACACGGAAGCGCCCGACATCGGGTAAACGGTAACTGTAGTCAACCTGGTTGTCCGTCTGCCAGCGTTCAACGAACTGAGGCGGACAAGAATCCTCCACAAAGGCAAGGATCTGGTTGATAGTGAGAGCATCCATATCAATGGGCTCCAACCCCCCGTCGATTCGTAATAAGGCAGGCTTATTGGTCTTAATATGGATGTCGCTAGCTCCGTTATCCACGGCGAGCTGCAACAAGTTGTTGAATAATTCAAGAGTTTCAGACATGGCAAATTAGCGTTTGATATATATACGTGCTACACCTACGGTGGCAATTTCATTTTTAAAAGCAGTTTTTTATGTCGGCAGAGCACACATTTCGCGGAGTTTTTACAGCATTGGTCACTCCAATGCATGAAAACGGGGATATTGACTGGGAAAGATTGGAATCCTTGGTCAATTCACAAATCGAAGAAGACGTTGATGGATTGGTACCGGTCGGGACAACCGGCGAGTCCCCTACCCTTAATACCAAAGAACATATTGGGGTAATTAAAACGGTGGTCAAAGTAGCGGCCGGGCGAGTCCCGATTATCGCGGGAACAGGCTCCAATAGCACCGAGGAGGCCCTTCACCTGACCCGCCAAGCTGATATTGCCGGTGCAGACGCCTTTCTCCAAGTGGCACCCTATTACAACAAGCCCAACCAGGAAGGCTTATTTCAGCATTTCAAAAAGATCGCCGGAAATACCAACAAGCCTTTGATCCTCTATTCAATACCAGGACGCTGTGGCATCGATATTGCCGTGGATACAGTGGCCCGACTAAGTGAGGCCTGTCCGAATGTCCAATGCATCAAGGAAGCCGGTGGTGAAGTTGATCGAGTCCGCGCATTGAAGGCTGCTTGTCCGCAGGTAACGGTTCTCAGCGGTGATGATGGCCTGATTCCGTCCTTCATCGAAGCAGGTGCAGAGGGCGTGATCAGTGTGGCCTCAAATCTGGCACCGGGAATTCTCAAAGCACTGACAGATACCTGTCTTGCTGGTGACAAGGAAAAGGCAAACGCGTTATATAACGAATGGAAGCCTCTACTGACGGAGCTGGTTTTCCTGGATGGCAATCCGGTAACTATCAAGGAAGTGATGTTTCAGGCTGGTCGTTTGGCATCACCAAGGGTTCGACTACCATTGGTCAGGACCAATGTGGCCAATCAGACCCGTCTTCGTGAACTGCTCCAATCCATCAACTTGTAAATTTCATGAGTGATAACTTATCCGTAGTAATTTGTGGTTATAAAGGCCGAATGGGACAAACCCTGCTGGCTATGGCCGAATCAGAGAATGCCACTGTTGTCTCTCAAAAGGACATGGGCGATTCCCTTTGCGATGGCTTGGATGGCGCTCAGGCGGCCATCGATTTCAGTTTCCATTCGGCAACGGTCGAACTGGTTGAGACCTGTTCCGAAAAAGGTATCGCAGTCGTCATTGGTACGACCGGCCATACTGAAGAGGAAAAGCAACGCATTCTGGCCTGTACTCAAAAGATTCCTGTTGTCTGGGCAGGGAATTATTCGATTGGAGTAAATCTTCTGTTTCATCTGACCGAAACCGCCGCCCGAGTATTGGGAGATCGGTATCAGCCGGAAATCATGGAGATTCATCACCAACACAAGAAGGATGCTCCCAGCGGAACTGCCATAAATCTTGCTGAAGCACTCGAAGCGGCACCTGCATTCAATGAGTCCAATCGGGTTTTTGGTCGCGAAGGTGACACGGGTGCCCGCACCAATGAGGAAATCGGTGTCCATGCGCTGCGTGGTGGCGAAGTTATCGGAGAGCACACGGTCTTTTACTTTGGTGAGAATGACAGGATCGAGCTGACCCATCGTGCCAGTAATCGAAGTATCTTTGCCTCAGGCGCATACAGAGCGGCTCATTGGGCTGCAAAGCAGGCGCCAGGACTATACAACATGCGAGATGTTCTCGGCCTCACCCAAACAGACCAGGAAGAAGTATGATCAGTTTTATCGAGGGAAAAGTTGATTCTGCCACACCACTCGAGGTAATCCTCAATTGTAACGGTATTGGATACTGTATCCATGTTCCAATTACAACATCCGAGAGAATTCCGGGTATTGGTCAAATGGTCCGGCTGCACATTCATCCGGTCTATCGTGAAGACACTCAGGCGCTATACGGCTTCATCAACAAGGAAGAAAGGGATTTCTTTCACCTGGTCACCAGCAAGGTAAGTGGAATTGGCCCGAAGATCGGTCTCAACCTGATGAGCCGACTCTCCTTCCACATGTTGCAGGACGCCATTGCCCGTGCGGATGTTGGACTGCTGGCAAAATGCCCTGGGATTGGAAAGAAAACCGCGGAGCGTGTCTGCATCGAATTGAAGGACAAGGTTGGATTGCCAAGAACATCTACAACTTCTGTCCCACAAGGTATCCCGTCGGGCATTCCTTCCGATACACCGGCTGCTCAATTCTTTTCCGATGCAGTACAGGCACTGATGACTCTTGGATTCAAAATAGATGCCGCCGACAAGGCAGTCCGTAGCGCCAGTCAGGCACTCGGCCCGGAGGCCACTGCCGACGCACTCATCAAAGCCGCCCTCAAGACTGCTTAACAGGTCTGATTTTAAAACTCAACTGCGTCCCCGGCTGAGCTCCAGTGCATGGGCCTGCACACTGTCATCCGAACCGATTCCCAATGTCCTATTCAAGTGCTGCCTGGCACGGGCAATCCGGCTCTTGACCGTACCAATCGGAATTTCCAGATCTTCGGATATTTCTTCATAGCTAAGGTCGTCAATCAGGCGCAGTTCCATGATTTCCCTGTAGGAATCGGGAAGACGATTCAAATGCGACTCCACATTCTGCTGGAACTCCTTCCAACGAAGCCGGTCACCAGGATCAGCCATTTTATCCGGTAAGATATCTTCAAAGGTGAATCCCTCTTCATTCAAGGGTCTTCCAAGATGAATCTCACGCCCATATCCGCGACGCTTCCTGTGCCAGAAGCGATTACGCGCCAAATTACTCCCGATCTGGAATAACCATGTGGAAAAACTGGCTTCCCAACGAAAATCATGGATGCTGGCAAATGCCTTGGAAAATGTGTCCTGCGTGATTTCTTCTGCGTCCTGCCGGTTTTGCAGCAACTGATAAACTCGAGCGAAGATCCGTCCCCAGTAACGCTCAACCAGCTGGTTGTACGCCTGATGGTTGCCATTCATCACCTCAGCAGCGATCCGATGATCAGGATCAATAATATAGGACTCTTGTAAGGCACATACTGCATTGCTCATACCCTACTCTACGCACCCCAACCCCGTTTGG
>JAUVDD010000084.1 GCA_030595525.1 Puniceicoccales bacterium | reverse complement strand
CTGGATGCCTCTTCAGTAATCGCTCCACAATTGGAGTCCTTCTTCCAGACAGTTCTCATGTCCGCAACCATTCAACCATGGGAGAATTTCATTACAAACATCGGACTGACGGATGGTTCCATCAAGGAAACCGATCACTTCAGGCATCCGGAGGTGGCGAAAATCTCTGGAACAGCTCCCTGGTTGGAGGGTTGCTTTGAGGTGATGGTCGATGCACGGGTCGATACGCGGTATCGAAGAAGAGATAGCTACATTTCAAAGACTGCTGACACCATCGCAGAAAGTGCCGAATGCGCCAAGGGTTGTACCATAGCCTTCTTTCCGAGCTACCGTTACGCCGAAACGGTTATGGAGCGATTACAGTTTACGCGTCCCTTGCTACGTACGGTTTTGCAACCCCGTGACCTGCCGCTTGAGGAGCAAACAGAATTCCTGGAATCGGCCCTGATATTTCAGGATATCCTGCTGCTAGTTCTCGGCAGTCGATTTAGCGAAGGCATCGATGCCCTGGGAGGAAAGGTACATCAAGCCATAGTTGTCAGCCCTGCCTTACCCGAGGTGAACAGCCTTCAGCGCGAACGTGAGAGAACAGTTCCTGGTGGTTCACAGGCAGCATTCAGGTCGGTTTATCTGATCCCGGGATTGCGCAAAATCAGCCAGGCATTAGGAAGGCTGGTCCGGGCGCCCGATCATTCCGCAAAAGTCCTTTTGCACGGTAAACGATTCATGCAACCAGAATATCGGGATTTGCTTCCTTCCTACCTTCAGCCGGTCGATAATATCATCACAGATGAGGAATTTGCCAAAAAATGGCTAAATTCCAGATAGTTGAACATTTGGTAGTGAATTCCTGAACAAATTGGGGATGCTTGGGTCCAATCCAACTACTATCGCTGTTGCCGGTATCATTCCACCTTCGGATTGAAGCCGGTCATTGCAATCATTACCAAACGAATTAAGCTAATCGCTTGCATTACAAAGGCTTCTCATCTTAGTTTTAAACAATATGATACGTGTTATTGCTCTCAGCCTGCTCATTGCCTTGACAGGCACATCCCTCTTTTCAGACCCAATAGTACTCGACAAACGAGAACGAGACCGCCTAAAAAAGGAGACTGTTTATGCGATAGATTTGATCCAACGCTATCACTATAAACAGAAGAGTTTCGCTGACATCGATTCGAAAGAATTACTCGAACAGTACATCGACGATTTGGATGGCTCACGGATCTTTTTCCTGCAGGAAGATGTGGACTTTTTAGTAGAGCGTTTCTCTGGCACGCTGAAACCATCCTACTTGTATGTCGGGGACTTGTATCCCGCTTTTGAGGTTTTCAATATCTATAAAGAGCGAGTGGAAGGCCGACTGGAATGGGTTAAGAACCGTCTTACAGAACCCTTTATTCTGGATTCCGAAAGATTATATTTGTCCGACCGGGATGAAGCCGAATGGTCGGCAACTTCCGGAAAAGCAGACGAGCTCTGGGACAAACGCCTGACCAACGAATTGATCATGGAACTTCTCGAGGATGAGCCAATGGAAAGGGCTCTTGAGAAAATTATCAAGCGATACGAGCGGACGGAAAAGTTCGTTAATGAGATCGAGATCCACAACGTCCAGGAAACTTTCCTGACCTCACTCGCCCAGCTCTATGATCCTCACAGTAACTTCTTCTCATGGGACTCGGCGCAGGAGTTTGATATCCAGATCAGCAATGCATTAGTTGGCATCGGCGCACAACTGAGGGATGTCGATGGATACTGTGTTATTGAGCGTTTAATTCCGGGCGGCCCCGCAGAAATGACCGGTAGCCTTCACCCGGGGGACAAGATTGTTGCAGTTGCTCAAGGAGATACCGAACCCGTCGATGTGATCGGAATGAAGCTTCGTAAAATCGTTCAGCAGATTCGCGGAGAAGTAGGAACCGAAGTGAGATTGACAGTCATACCTGCTCAATCCGCCAAGCGTAAAATCATCACCCTCCAGAGGGAGAAAGTGGAACTCACAGCTAATTTAGCAAATGCAGACTTATTCGAAATCCCGAGCGCTAGTGGAGAGATCCAAAAAATCGGCGTGATCGACCTACCATCATTTTACGGGGAAGGTGCATTTGGAGAAGGTAATCTCAGCACTTCCCGTGATGTTGAGGAACTCATCAACAAATTGAAAGCAGAGGATATCAACGGTTTGGTGCTTGATCTGCGCAACAACGGCGGTGGTCGACTGGATGAAGCAGTCAAACTGACAGGTCTATTCATCACCAAAGGTCCGGTCGTAATGAAACGCAGCTTTGACGGTGAAATCGAAGAGGATTGGGATCGCAACAACAGTGTCGCATGGGATGGTCCTCTCGTGGTCCTCGTGTCACGTTCCAGTGCTTCGGCAAGTGAAATAGTCGCGGGTGCACTGCAGAGTTTGGGCAGGGCCATCATTGTCGGTGATGAAGCAACCCACGGAAAAGGAACCGTTCAGGCCCCAATCGATCTACGCAGTACCATGCGCAGTATCCCCTTCTCTTCCTCATTGGAAGTCGGAACGGTTAAGATCACTATTCAGCAATTTTATTTGCCTAATGGCGATTCCACTCAGAATCGCGGTGTTCTTTCTGATATTTCTCTCCCATCCGCACGCATGTTCATTCTGGATGGTGAGGCTGATCTCGATAATGCCCTCACATGGGATCACATCGCACCAATTGTCTACCAGTTACCGGAACACGAGAACTCGGAGTTTGCTGCAGTAAGTAACTCGCTTCTGGAACAACTGAACGAGAGATCTTCGGAACGTCAGGATCAACTCGAGGAATTTGATTACCTGAACAAGAGCATCGCCTGGTACAAGGAACGCCATGACATGAAGTCAGTTTCCCTGAATCTGGAAATCCGTCGCGTAGATAAAGACGTTGTCGAAGACATGAGCGACTTGTTCGAAGACGAAAGAGACGAACTTAGCAGCGAGCTAACTTATGCCGTGGAATCAGTGAAGCTTGAATTGACCAAGGAAAAGGAAAAGTCTCATCAGGCTAAACTTGCTTCCACACCCCTGCCGAACGGGGAATCACGAATCAATAAATTCTACCAGAAAGTCTTTTATTATCAGGCCGATACGGAGGATAAGATCCATGAAATTTGGGTGGAGTACTTTGATTACGAAAAGGCTCTCGAAAATGTGGAAGATATAGCTGTGGTGCTGAATGAGGCATCCGGACAGGAAATTTCTGTCGATGAGGCAACTGAGATCCTGACAAGATTAAAGAACAAGGATCGCGGAGCTGCCTTCAATGTAATGGAGCCATTCAAGGCTGTAATCGGGGAATCGATTGACGAGGAAACCATGCTGTCTGCCATGCCAGCTCTATTCAACAAACTGGTTGAGATTGATCCAGATATCCTACTGGAAAGACCCAAACTGGATATTCCTTTAAGGGAAAGTCTACGGGTTGTCCGTGACTGGATCGACTTCCAATCACCAATGCCACCGCCAAATATCGCGATTGACCTGAGCAATCCTCAGGAAAGCGGTACCTGATTTTCCCTGGATAGTATTCTGTAGAAACGGCCTCCGAAAAAGGCCACTCCGAACATGCCTGCACAAAGGAGAACAAACCAATCTCCGTGTTGCACATAGAAGGAAATCCGGTTCGCCCACCAGTTGCTGCAATAAAAGTCTACCGCTTCAACTCCCTGAAAATAAATTGATCCGGTATTGTCCAAGACCGTATGCCGGATGTGTCCATACTCATCAATCCAGCCACTCCATCCTGCGTTGCCACAACGAACAACCGGACGTCGCGTCTCGACTGCCCGAAGTACAGAGTGAGCCGCATGCTGCCATGCTCCAGCCTCTTCCCCAAACCAGGTGTTGTTTGTTGCCACAAAATGCCAATCCGCTCCGGCAAGGACATTCTCCCGTGCTAATTTCGGGAAGATATCTTCAAAGCAGATAAGATTTCCCACTTTTGAGAACTTTCCATCCACGTTCTTCAGTTCCAAAAGGGTCGCCTCGGTTCCTTCGAAAAACGCAGCCTCAATTGGAACAAATTTCTTCACGAAAGGAAGATACTTGGCAAAAGGAACATACTCACCGAACGGCACAAGATGCCTCTTCGAGTAATAGTTTTCAACATCAGTCCCTTTCTCCGGATCAACATGGAAGACAGCGTTGTACCACTTTCGGTTTTCATCAGTTGACGCACCTTCACGTGCGACGTTGCCCGCCAGAATCGGTAAATCCAACTGGGCTGAAAGATTGTCCACCCACTGTTTCATGGATGTATTCCCCTTCAGGGGAAGCGGCGTAGGGGCCTCAGGCCACAATATCAACTCCGCTCCAAGATAGCTGGTATAGGTCGAAAGATCTGCCAAGGTTTCCAGATTTTCCCGGACTTTCGCAGAATCCCATTTTGCCAGGGCACCGGCATTCGGTTGGACAAAGCCCAGTTTTGGACCAGTGGTTCTTCCCCTCTGATTCAAGCCTGCCGTGTTCATTCCGATTCCGATAGCGCAGAGCAGCATCGCTATCGCCAAATAAAACTCGAAGGAAAGCCGCTTGATCCAACTCTTGCGACGATTCGTCCATAGAATGTGAATGTAAAACGCGAAACCGAAATTCACGAGAATCAGGACAAACGAGATTCCGTAACCTCCCGTCAGGGAAGCCACCTGCAACAGCAAAGGTCTATCCCATTGACTCACCGAAAGGGGTAACCATGGGAGCCCCGTAAAGATAACGCCTCGAGTCCATTCAAGGATCACCCATAATGCGGCCATGCCGATCATGGCGAATAATCTATAATGAATAGATCTCTCCTTTACAAACCGGACGATCAACAAGGAAAGATAAACCCAACTTGACCAAAACAAGGACAATATCAGTGCCAAAGCTGCTGCCAGCAACCATCCCAATGCCCCACTAAACGGTATCTCCAGTGAATCGGTGCAATTTCGCAGCCAGGACATGAGTATGATCCAGGCGATCCATCCGGAAATGAAAACGGATAACCCTTCTCTTTTGCAGGGTCGTCCAAACAACGCCCATAGCAATACAGGAATGGCAAACACCCACGCCATTTCCGGGAAATTGAATGGCGGAAATGCAAGAGTGAAAAAGAGTCCACTGGCAAGCAAGGCTATCAGGCCTTGCCCACTAGCTGCCAGCCTTCTTCCTTTACCAATCGTTCCGCTTTTTTCCACTTCAATTCCTGTTTTTCAGGGCCACGTTGAATTGTCACAACTACATTCCGTCCCGGTTCATGGGCAATCTGGACTGGTGCCCGCTTTACCTTCGGCAACTGGACGTTCTTTCCGCCTCCAGGTTTGGGAGCGCCTCCCATGGGTCCTTGGTCTCCATCCGGATCAGATGGTCCCATTTCCCGTGCTTGCTGACGCAGCCGGGCAACCACCGATTCAAAGGCACGGGCATTGGTCACACTTCTGAATATACCCGAGCAGATGTCCGACCTCACCGTATTCATCATATCATTAAAATATGTATACGCTTCATTCTTGTACTCCACCAACGGATCCTTCTGGCCATAACCGCGCAGCCCCACACTTTGGCGCAAGTCTTCCATCTCAGTCAGATGATTCTGGTAATGCCGATCAATGTTGCTAACCAGCACAACACGCTCAAGACGCTGCAAAGCCTCGGGATCCTCAGCGACCTCCTTGACCTTATAAGCTTCCCTGACCTCCGATAGAATCTTCTCGATAACAGTATCACCATCCTGATCCTGCAATGATTTGACCGTCAACCGAATCGGGAAAGTCTGCATTGCCCAGGTGACGGTCTCCTTAACAGAATCTTCGTCCGAACCATGTTTACTGTCGATCAATCCAAACTCGGTGGCGCGTTCTTCGAGCTCCTCCAGGATCAGTTCAAAAACCAACTCCTTGGGTACCTCGCTGTGGATGGCATCGTGACGCAATCCGTAGATCACTTCACGCTGTTTGGAGCCAACATCATCATATTGCAGCAATCGCTTACGTATCGAGTAGTGATGCTGCTCAACCGTTTTCTGTGCCCGTTCGATCATGGTATTCAACCAACGGTGCTCCAGAGGTTGTCCTTCTTCAAACGAACTCTCCAGCAACTTGCCTGCACTGCCCTGGCTGTACAAACGCATCAATTCGTCTTCGAGGGACAGGAAAAACCGGCTTTTACCGGGGTCACCCTGACGGGCACAACGACCACGCAACTGTCGATCAATACGTCTCGAAGTGTGGCGCTCGGTCCCCAGAACATACAGGCCGCCTTCATCATCAATTCCCTGACCGAGTTTGATATCGGTACCGCGACCAGCCATATTGGTGGCGATCGTTACGGAACCACGAAATCCGGCACGGGCGACAATCTCAGCTTCCTGGGCATGGAACTTTGCATTCAACACGCTGTGAGGAATCTTGGCCCGTCGCAGCATTCTGCTGAGCAATTCTGAAGAATCCACAGAGACCGTACCCACCAGACAGGGCTGGCCCCTCTTGTGTGCATCTTCAATCTCAGCTATGACCGCGTTGTACTTTTCCCGACGGGTTTTGAAAATGATATCGTTCTCATCAAGGCGGACATTCGGACGATTGGTCGGAATAACCATCACATCCATTTTATAAATATCCTTAAACTCATTCGCTTCCGTCTCAGCGGTACCGGTCATTCCGGAAAGCTTTTCGTACAGACGGAAATAGTTCTGCAAGGTGATGGTTGCATAGGTTTTGGACTCCTTCTCAATCTGGACTCCTTCCTTGGCTTCCACTGACTGGTGCAACCCGTCTGACCAACGACGTCCGGGCATCACACGACCCGTGTTTTCATCGACAATCATTACTTTGCCATCCTGAACCACATACTCGACGTCCCGCTCGTACAGACTGTAGGCCCGGAGCAACTGGCTAAGAACATGAATTTCTTCACTGGTCTTTTCAAACCCTGACTGGGCTTCCGCCTTCAGCTTTGCCTTGGCCTTGTCATCAACACCTTCTTGATTGTCGATTTCCATGTAGCGCGTCGGCAGATCGGGAAGCATGAATGCATCAGGATCGTCGGGATGGAGCAAATTACGCCCACTATCTGTCAGGTCACTGCTCCGCTGTTT
>JAUVDD010000346.1 GCA_030595525.1 Puniceicoccales bacterium | reverse complement strand
TTTCAATCGCTATCGCCGGTGTTTCATTTTTTGTCCTGACGGAGACTTTCTTCAATGTCCTGCTAACCCTGGATAGCCTGGAAGCTCAATCCGATTACCAGAAGGATGTTCGCTTTGTCAGAAGAGAGATTATCCAGATCGCCGAACGGGAAGAGTTGGAAGACGGCGGTGAAATCACCACCTTGGATCTTGGTGAAGCCACCTGGGAAGTCGAACTGGAGGAAACCGAAATTGTCGATTTGTTCCGGGTTGATTTGTTTATTGAGTTTGAAAATCCCGAGGGCGAGCCAATCGAATATCGGGAGAATCTCTATCTTCTCAGGCCGACATGGAGTGATCCTATTGAAAGCTCGGCCATCCTGGCAGACGTGCGCGACAGGATCGAAGAGGAAAACATGAGGAGGGACTGGTAGTTGTAATGAAACATCAGCTACGCAACAATAATGGCCTGACCCTCATCGAGATGGTTGTAACCATTGCCCTGATGGGATTGGTCATGACCTTTCTGTCTTTCCATATGGTGGGATTGAGTAACCTTTGGTTAAATCGTACCGATGATGATTTTTTTGAGCAGCATGTGGATGGTGTCGTCCTGTTCATGACAAACGTCATGGAAGCTTCTGAAAGTGCTGCATTCGGTGAAAATGAAGAACGCCCACCCGTGGAATGGGCCAAACCACCCGGCTGGAGCGACATGGATGATCCCCTGCTCTACTTCCAGCAAAACGAGGCACCTGCCCTGTTCGTTCGTGAAGGCTTATCGCTTCCCGCAATCCAAGCCTACATACACTTTGATGATCGGGATGGTCTTTCAATCATTTGGTACTCGGCCCTCGATGCAGAGGATATTGAAGATGAACGTGACCTCCGCAGAACCAGAATTTCCTCATATATCATCCAAATGGATTATGCTTATTATGAACTGGAAGACGATGAATGGGAAATTACCGAGGATCCCATTGAGGAAGATGAGCAGTTTAAACTGCCGGACTTCATTCGGTTGACCTTTTCCCATCCCGAACAAGGTGAACGTATTCGCTCTGTCTTGATTCCACACGGTTCGGTGGAAATACCGCTTTTCTGACATGTTAAACATGAAGCCCAGTCCATTACGTCAGCGCCGGGGATCCGTGATTATCCTCGTGCTTGTCTTTGTCGTGTTGATGACCTTCATTGTGGCGGCCTTTCTTGAGGAGGCCACTGCCAAGATTAAGTATTACGGGCTCTTCCACAATCGTGACGACTTGAGAACAGATGCTTACTCCGCAATGGAGATCACCCTGGCGGTCCTGAATCAATATGTTGAAGTGGAAGGAGCGCTTTGGGGACCCAGTCAAGGATGGGCCAATCCCCTCGAAGAATCAGAATTCCAGCCAGCTCATGCAAATGAGATTAAAATCAGCTTCGGGGATGAGAGCGCTAAACTTCCTCTTTCCAAACTGGAATATGATGACTTATTGATTCTCTTCGACGTACTCGGGTACGATTTACCTGAAGCACAATCACTTGCTGACGGCCTGATCGATTGGACCGACGAGGACGATCTGCGCCGCTTGAACGGATACGATGGTGAGGATTACGACGACATGGAACCTCCATATAAACCGTCAAATTCCGACATCATGTCCTGGGATGAGTTCAAACTGATCGAGCCTTTCAATGAAACTTTCTGGGATGAAAACGGGGTCCCCTTGCCAATCTGGCTCCAGTTTAAGTCAGCGGTTTCACTTTACCACACCGGTAACGTGAACATCAATCAGGCCAATACTACCGTGCAGGAGTATTTCTATGAAAAGGGCTTCATGGATACTCGCTCATTTGAGTATTTCAAGAGCGGTTCCGATGGGGAAATGGGAACTGAAGACGACCGCCTCTACAGGGAGGGTGAGGGCAACGACGGGATAATCCTGGTCGAAGAGCAAGGACTGGGAGACAGCATTGAATTGCTCCGGGTCAAGGTGGAGGCTGTCCGTGGAGAGGCCCAATTCGTCCTCGAGGCGATGGTAACCTGGTCCGGATCCAATCCCAGCGCCGCTGATTCCAGCACCACCAAGGCAGAACAGCAGAGCAATGCGAAACCTGTTGAAAGCAAATCCAATACAGCACAGGCCGAGAAAACGCGCGCCTTGGGAGAGGTCAAAACTGCCCCCAGTACTGTTTCTCAGTTGGGCTATCCGTTTAACTTCGTAAGACTCACCGAGAACCGTAAATTTTGATCGACACATAAATTCAGTCACCCGTTTAATAGAACTGACCAAAAGCACATGAGCCAACTCAACACAAAGACCAAGGGATTGATCGCCCGGATACAGGAAAATATTCCTGAACAACAGGTTGGATTGGTGCCGGCAGATGCATTCTTCATTCGGGTCGTGGAGCTCCCCGAGGGCCTGTCCGGAGAAGAAGCCGAGGCCTTTATCCAGCTGGACATGGAAGGAAACTCTCCCTTCCCGATGGAGCAACTGGCATGGGGATACATGCAGAATGATGACTCTCCCCACGCTTTCGCCTATGCCACTCCGAAGGCCCGGCTGAAACGGCTGGAGATTGCCTCTATCGAGAACTACTTCCAGTTGTTCCCGGGATTCATGACTCTCTATGGAGAACAAGTGGAAAAACCCACAGTTCGCTTCCTTTCTCAGAGTGGGGTCATATCCGCAATTTTCCTGATGCCGGGGCAGTCGGTCCCGGTTAAGATTAATTCCCGCAAAATCGCAGGCGACCTCCTGACCGATGATGTTCAGCTGGAGGCCCGTAAGCTTCTTCTGAGCTCACTGCAGTTGGAAGATTACACTTGCGAAGATGGTCTGTGGATCGGTGAGGGTTCCGAACTCTTTTCGGATGGATCCGTACGCTTTCTCCACCGTCATGTCAGCTCGGACCGCTCACTTGGATTAAAGGGACACACCCTCAAGTTGAGCGGCAAGTCCCTCTGGGCAGTCGAT
>JAUVDD010000375.1 GCA_030595525.1 Puniceicoccales bacterium | reverse complement strand
CCGTTCTGCGAGGAGTGCGAAAAGGCAAAAAAGGAGGCTGAGAATCAGAAAGAAGTTGGGGCGATAGCGAAAGTCGCTCTTCTTGATGGTGCGGATGACAAGGAAGCAGGATCCGTAAAACAGTTTGTCAATCTTCCTTCAGAAGCCAAATGGGTGGATGAGGACAATGGAGTAAAAAGCAAAGACCGCCTCGGATATAAACCCCGGTTTAAAGTCAAGTTTACCATTCCTGGAGCCCATAAGTTTAACGCCAAGCTTGTTCCCGGAGAAGACAATGTCATCTACACGGATGAAGAGAAGGGCCGCAATGCCAAGTTTAAGTTGAGGGAGGATGAAAAGTCCTACACGACTGATGCCGACGGTACCAAGATTATCGATGGAGATTTCTTCGTTCCCGTTTCCGGCAAGGGAGAATACCAGCTTGTCTGTGAGGATGAGGAGAATAATCCTCCCAAGAAGTCCGGGAAGATTGAAACGCGTCGTCTGGTTTATGGAGTCATCATCAAAATGAAGGGCATGACGGATCCCAACATTGGCACGACGGTTTCAGAGTATAAAAAACATGGAATCGATTTGGTTTTGTTGCCCAGTGTAGAAATCGAGCGCATGAAGAATATTGGTCCTGATGATAGCGATACTTACAAAAAACGCTGCAAGGATGCTTTCAATAAATCAGAAGGTAAGGCCAAGGTTCCTCATGCCATAGCTATCGGATTTACAGAACATCTTGCAGTGAAAAATCCTGAAGTTTCCCTGACTATGGTTAGCCAGGAGGTGGGTAAGGATAAACCAAGGATTGAATTTAATGTAGTTGCTGTTGGATTACGTTCCGGCGATGGCTTGAAAAAGCGATCCCTGTGGAGAAATCTGGTCGATGGTGAGAGTTGGTTTGTTTCGGGGTCGTATACCCCTGACGGAAAAACGACGACCAAACCGATAACCAAGGCAATGTGTAGCTTGGTTCATGATTACGCCTCAAAATACAAAGTATCAGTAGATGTATCCAATCTTCCTGCTGGTACAGGAACGCTTGAACTTAAAGTGAATGTGGTCGATCGTATGCGTGGTGGACTGTCTTTTGGTGGCGGAAATCTTGTTTGCATTTGTACGAAATCCTGGTGGAAGTCGAAATCTGCGAGCAGCCAGAATTCTGTGGCAATTCACGAGATCGGTCACAAGGTAGGAATGGTGGCAGATGGTACTGGTAAGCTCCCGGATAAAGTTGCCACACACTATCTTGATAAGGGACATGTTGGAGATCACTGCTTCTTCGATTTGGGTGAATTGGAGACTTACAGTGGAGTGTCGGGTAACAAGTGCGTCATGTACGGATCAGGTGGGTCCAATCCTCCAACCGCGTTCTGCGAACATTGTGCCCCAGTTGTTAAGAAGGTCGATATCAGTGACGGATGGACAGTATGATAGACAAGCTGGATGAACCAAATTTGAAATACTATGTATGTTAAAAAGAATTATTCAGGAATGTGCGATCTTTGGACACAGAAGTGTCGCTTTAATTTTAATAGCCTCCGCATTATGTGGATGTCATCAACAGGAAGATGAAAACCAAATTGACGAGGTTAACCAACCAATAGTGGAGATATCAAGTATGCCATTTTTTAGTGCAGATGAATTGCCGGAAAGCCCCAAGCCCCCTTCGCCAGCCTGGAGCGGTGTTTTGATTCAGGCGGAATCGACCCATCGCTTGAGTTTAAAGGAAACCGAGGTCCTGATTTATGGATATTATAAATTAGCTGGATCCGTGTATCCTTTGGATGATGACGACCTGCGTATTTACGCCGTCGATACAGCAACAAAATTTCCTTATGAGGCAAGTGCTGGGGAAAAGGACGAGAGTCCGGATGAACCTCCAGAGGAGGGTAGTCCGCTAACCAGAGAGGATATTGCTAATATGGTATTTAGTGGCTATTTTAATACCGATCTCGTTGGCACTTTGCGATTGCCTCCGAAAAATGCAAAATATAGGATCTGGGCTAGCCTGGGTAAGATTAAATCCAACGAAATTCTGATTGAGATTATTGTTCGATGAGTGATTTGAAGGTGCAGTCTGGTAGCGTTTCGGTGTTGCAGGATATCCTGTTCAAGGATCGGTACCAATCCGTATACGCAATTCTTGACGGAGCATCCGTACCGGATCTGCCCAAGCGGCTGATCAAGGCTAAGGAAGACTCCATGTGCCTTTACCGGGGAAAGCTCGAGCCCGAATTGCGGGCTACTGCCCCGCATCTTGTCAAACTCCGTCAGGACTCTCCCTTAACCCTGTGGATACTCGAGGAAGGCTGGGGTAATCACTGGGGAGTATTCGCGATTACTCCAATTGGACTGGAAGCACTTGGCAGACATCTCAGGGGATTCCTGCGGGTGCGTGGCCCGGATGACGAAATTCTTTATTTCCGCTACTATGATCCGAGAGTTTTACCAGTCTTTCTCCCCACTTGTTATGCGCAGGAGCTTGAGACAATTTATGGTCCGATTTCCAAGTTCATCGTCGAAAATGAAAAGGGGACACAAGCGCTGGTAATCGACAATGATCCAAGAAATCTCATTTTAAAACCCATCGACTTGGAAGACGAAAGAGCTGGTTAGAATATTTGAATAGGTCATCGAATGTTTAAACTGCGAAGAGAGCAAATTGCCATTTTTGAAACCTTGTTTAACAAGAAGTTTCGAACCGATGTCTTGATGCATGCACGAGAGGACCTGGCTGAAGAAACAGAGAAGATGAGTGACGAAGACATCGATTTCCTGATCGATGATGCTGTGACCAGAGCGTATGCAAATGGTATATCATTCGAACGCAACATC
>JAUVDD010000065.1 GCA_030595525.1 Puniceicoccales bacterium | reverse complement strand
CTGGTGTATCAGTCGTCAGCTCTGGTGGGGGCACCGTATTCCTGTGTGGTATCGCAAGGGAGTCGACGAATCGGAACGCGCTTTTGACAACCCGGAACATGTCCATGTTTCAGTTGATGGTCCTGCTGATCCTGAGAATTGGATTCAAGAAGAAGACGTTCTGGACACCTGGGCATCTTCGTGGTTGTGGCCGTTCGCGAATTTCGGCTGGCCAGATGCCGATGGAGAAGCGGCCAGGGAACTTGCGCATTTTTATCCAACCCAGACGCTGGTGACTGGATTTGACATCATATTCTTGTGGGTTGCCCGCATGGTGATGGCCGGAATGGAGTTCATGGGTGAAACCAAAAGCACGTTGACTGACGAGGAAATTCAGCAGCGAATTCCATTCAAGGATGTTTATATCAATGGCTTGATCCGTGATTCCAAGGGCCGCAAGATGTCCAAGAGTATTGGTAACTCGCCGGACCCGTTGGATCTGCTGAAGAAATTTGGTGCTGACGGGCTGCGGTTCGGGATTGTTCACATCGCACCGGGTGGACAGGATATTCTTTTCAGTGAGGATCGGATCGAGATTGGGCGGAATTTCTGCAACAAGCTGTGGAATGCGGCTAGGTTCAGGCAGATGAATGGGGAAATTGGTGACAATTCCTCGGCAGAGTCAATTTTGCAGCGCGTGGATACGGATCAGCTTTCCGCTTACGACCACTGGATTCTGAGCCGTCTGGTAGATACTACGAAAGAGATTGAACGCTGTTTCAGTCAATTTGAGATGCACGCCTATCCGCATGCATTGTATGAATTCTTCTGGAGCGATTACTGTGACTGGTATGTGGAAGCATCCAAGTCCCGCATAAAGAACCCTGCTACACAACAAACCGTTTTGGCCGTTCAGGATTTCGTTCTGCGCCAGGTTCTATTGCTGCTTCAACCGATGACGCCGTTCATTACTGAGGAATTGTGGAAGAGCCTCGGATTCGCCAAGGAGGAAAACAGCCTGATACAGGACACCGTCTTGCCGAAAGCTGATGAGCTTCAGAAGATAATTGAATCGAGGTGGGGAGCCTTGGATGCAGGTGCCCGTGAGGAGATTGATTCAGTCAAGGAGCTGATTACACGGATTCGTGCAATCAAATCCGAATACAATGTGGCAAGCCGTCGCGATGTTCCGTTCTTCATTTTGCCTGAAGGTGACTCAAGTGGGATTATTTCCGCTCACCGTGAGACGATCATCAACCTCGCACAGATTGCCTCTCTTGACCTTGTCGAGGCGCGTCCTGAAGGGATGCCGGCCGGAGTGACTGAGCTCGGTACCGCTTTTCTGGATTTGGCGCAGTCAATTGACGTTGAGGCTGAGCGAACCCGACTGGAAAAGGAATTGGGTAAGCTGGAGAAGGGAATTCGTTCTGGAGAAGCCAAATTGCAGAATGAAAAGTTCCTGGCAGGTGCACCGGAGGCTGTTGTCGCTGGTGCTCGTGAACGATTGGCTTCTACCAAGGCTAAATTCGATGAAATAAAAAATCTCTTGATTAGCTTGCCTTCTGTATAATATTAATAATTTTACTTTTTCCGGAATAAATAAATGCTTTGAGCTATCATAGCTTTCGGGAAGACCCCAAAAAACTAATAAACAAAGATATATCTATGAAGAAAATCCTCCTCATCACACTCGTTGGAACCATTTTCGCTGTCGCATCTGCTAATGCATGTGACACCTGTGCAAAGCACACTCATAAAGCTGATGGTATTCATGAAGCCTGTGCTGCAGACTGCGACAAGCCTTGCTGCGCTGAAAAGAAGGCTGCCTGCGCTGGAGACTGTGACAAGCCTTGCAGCGCTGAAATGAAGGCTGCTTGCGTTGCAGACTGCGACAAGCCTTGTTGTGCCAAGAAGGCCGAAACTGCTGCCAAGCCCGAAGCCGTTGCACCTTGTTGTGAAGCGATACTCGGTAAAGCTGCCTAGTTTT
Source organism: Puniceicoccales bacterium (assembly GCA_030595525.1). GTDB lineage: Bacteria > Verrucomicrobiota > Verrucomicrobiia > Opitutales > Oceanipulchritudinaceae > Oceanipulchritudo. The sequence goes on along the minus strand of JAUVDD010000065.1, from coordinate 5,953 downwards.
GCTAAGCAATTAAATCCTTTTAAGGCCGATGAACTTTGTTCGTCGGCCTTTTTTTTCCTCGCGAATATTTTAAAGAATAATAATATCCTCCAGTGGTGAGGGAGGATCCGGCAGTGGAAGACATGAAACCATCTAGCTCAGATGTGTGGGATTGCCATGTGCACTGCTATCCGGATTTTGTCATTTCGAATCCAAAGGCTTTTTCAGAAGCAAATAACGAATTTCACTGGCTGGATCTGGTTAGTAATGGTCCACAGGGGTGGGCTAATCCGGAAAATCTGGTCCGTGCAATGGACAGGGAAGGGATCGAAAAGGTAGTTCTTCTCGGATGGTACTGGGAGAATCCTCAAACTTGTCGTCTGCAGAATGAGTGGTATGCGCAATCAGTTAAGCAATTCCCAGATCGGTTCATGGCTTTCGCGGCAATCCATCCGGAAGAGAAGGATCCCATCGAAGAATTGGAACGTGCCTCTGACTGGGGTGCGATTGGCTTGGGTGAGTGCTTGCCGAGTGTTCAAGTTGCGGAAGGATGGCAATATCCCGCATGGGAAAGGATCATTAATTGGACCACCAATCATAAATGGCCGATCAATGTTCACGTCACAGAGGCAGTTGGTCATAAATATCCCGGGCGGGTGGATACTCCCCTGATGGATATGGTGGAGCTGTTTGAGAAATATCCTGAACAAAAATGGATATGTGCTCACTGGGGAGGCGGTTTGCCATTCTTCTCCCTTAATAGACGGATAAAGAATGCTTTGAAGAATGTCTGGTTTGATACGGCAGCCAGTCCCTTATTGTACGCACCGGAAATCTGGAAGATTGTTACGCAATTAGTGGGTTATGAAAAAATCCTCTTTGGCTCAGACTTTCCCCTGATCCTCGATCCGAGAAATCATAAGAAGCCAAACTGGTCGAAAATCCTGTCGGAAATCGACAACAGCGGATTGAGTGACAAGGCATTAAAAGCCATCTTGAGCGGGAACCTGAATCACCTTGTGAGCCTGCGGGCGTGATACCTCCGCTCCCGTAGACCTCTCTGTGAAAGGGATTTGCCTTCCAAGTGACGGAGTTGTTGATCAAGCAGGTAATTAGTCTGATGGATCAGGCAAATAGACATATTACAAATGACAGGAGCCTTCCGTGTGCGAACAAGTTCGAGAATAGCAGTTTCGGATTTTGGAAGCCCGCGACCAATCTTTCTCATGTGCACAGCTTCCGGTGAATCATTTGCCCATACCCAGGACCGGTGGGTGCGCAGGTAATCATGGAAATCCTCCAGCAGTTCTTCCAAACTGGAACGGGCTGCGCCAATTCGCTGTATCCCGGTTTCCCTGGAAATGCCAGTGGCCATACATCCTTCTATAATGTTTTGTTTGCCTGAGCGGGCAGCTTGAATCATCTGGTCGACGGTCCGGTCACGGTAGTTCAGAAAGCGATTACAAAAGATAACCGTAATCTGATAAACGATCAGGGACTTTTGATAAGACAGTAGTTTCTTATAACCGTCATGATTTAGAATGATGTTGGTCTTCATGCTCAAATTTCATAAAACCAGCCAGCTTTGGTAAAGTGTTCCAGCTACCTAAAAACAGGTAAACTCCCATTCTCTTGACCCAATTGAAGGAGGGTGTAGAGAGTGTAGACATGAAGAACTGCGCGATAATCATTCCGGCGAGGATGGGCTCACAGAGGTTTCCCGGCAAATTGATGAAGGATGTTCTGGGAAAACCACTAATTCTGTGGACTGCTGAAAATATCCGCCGGATCGCGCCCGACATGCCCCTGCATTTTGCCGTTGCGGAGAAGGAATTGAAGGAACTGCTCGATGCCCACGGCTACTCCAGTATTATGACCGATCCCGACCTGCCCAGCGGGACGGATCGATTGGCGATGGCAAATCGTCAAGTACAGGCGGAGTGGGTCATCAATGTTCAAGCCGATGAGCCGGTGCTGGCGGCTGATCATATTGAACAACTGGTCAGTGTCCTGGAAACGGGAGTGGACGCTGCTACTTTGGCTACTCCTTTTGAAAAGGAATCGGATTTTAAGGACTCCAACAAAGTGAAGGTCGTACGCTCCAATAATGGACGAGCACTCTATTTTTCCCGATCCCCAATTCCATATTCGCGGGACAGTGCGGGTGGTTTGCCCGCATCGGCTTACTGGCATCTGGGTCTCTATGGTTATCATCATGAGGTTCTGGAACGATTCCATGGATGGGCACCAACCGAATTGGAAGAAACCGAAAAGCTTGAACAATTGCGAATTCTGGAAAATGGAGGAACGATTGGAGTGGGCATCACAGCCACCCGCACCATCGGTGTGGATGTTCCGGAAGATTTGGAGCAACTGAAGGCCTTCCTTGGCAATGCCTGAGAAGGGAGCTAGTCATCAAGTGTAAGGTGCAATGCCATTTCATGGGTGCGAAGCTGTGTTCGCGAGATCAGATCCTCCCGTACGGCCACCTCCCATTCGCCCGATAGTATGACTTGCAGAGTCGGTTTCCCGAGAAGCAGAGCAGCATATAAGGCTGACTCATTTTCCACGATCGGATGATCGGGTTCCTCAATACCTGGTATGCCAACATTGATGTGAAGGTGATTGTTGAGACCGTGCCGCAAGGCCAGGTGCCATTTGTTGGCTTCTTGTTGGTGGTGTATGTGTGAATCGAAAGTTTGGCCAGTGCAGCGGTCGATATAGTTGAGGATATCAGCAACTTTCATTTCGAAAAGGAACCAGTTTTCACAGGTTGAGAAAGATGTCATGGTTCTAGTTTTCCGGATACCTGATGTTCTTCAAAACGGGAAACTCACATTTATTAATGAATGATCAATATTGACTTAAACCGGGGGTAATTCGACTTGTGTGAATACAGCACAAAACGGATTCCTGACAAAGACGCTTGACAGGGTGAGAGTGGGTTAGTTTGTTCTCTCTTTTTTCTCATATCGAAAAGGAATCCTTTTAGGCAAATGGCAGTAAAAATCAGATTGCAACGCGGCGGTGCTACCCATGCACCTTATTATCGTGTAGTCGTGGCCGATGGACGCGCTCCTCGCGACGGTCGCTTCGTGGAAAGAGTCGGTATCTACGACCCGAAAAACAAGGATGAAAGCAAGCAGCTTAAACTTGTTCTGGATCGTATTGATTACTGGTTGGGCGTGGGCGCGCAACCATCCGACACGGTTCGCTCCTTGATCAAGCGTTTCCGTAAGACAGCGCCGGCTAAAACTGCCGAAGTCGTTGAAACCGCTGAAACCGTTGAAGTCGCTGAAGCCGCAGAAGTCGCAGAAGCCGCCGCAGAATAAGTAACTTTACCTGGCCCGTTGACCGAATACCGGTAACGGGCCTTTTTGTGTACCTGAATATGGATTATCCCGGAGATGCAAATCGACATCATCACATTATTCCCGGGAATGCTTACAGGATTTCTTTCTGAAAGCATGATTGGGCGGGCCTGTGAAAAAGGCCAAGTGGATATCCGAACCCACAATCTAAGGGATTGGGGTGCAGGTAAGTGGCATATTACCGATGATCGGCCTTTCGGCGGTGGCGCGGGTATGCTGATTAAGCCAGAGCCGCTGTGCGCAGCCATTGATTCGGTGAAAAAAGAGGAATCGGTAACGATTTACATGAGTCCGGACGGGGAGCCATTAAGCCACGAATTAGCGGTTGAGTTATCGGGTGCCGAGCATCTGGTTTTGGTCAGCGGGCACTATGAGGGAATCGACCAGCGGGTGCGGGATTCACGCATCGATAGGGAGATCAGTATAGGGGATTATGTGCTTACCAACGGCACGCTTCCAGCGGCTGTTTTGGTGGATGCGGTGGTCCGGCAAATTCCGGGTGTTTTAGGTGCGGAAAAGTCCTTGACGCAGGATAGTTTCCACCGCAATGTCCTCGGTTTTCCTCAATACACCCGTCCAGTCGAGTTCGAAGGGATGTGTGTTCCCGAGGTACTTTTATCAGGTAATCATGGAGAGATCGAGCGCTGGCGCGAAGAGCGGGCCCTTGAGAAGACCAGAGAGCGCCGACCAGATTTACTTTCAAATAAGGACAGTCAAAATGAATGCCGTCATTAACGAAATTACAAGTGAGCAGTTGAAGTCAGATCGCGACCATTTTAAGGTGGGCGACGGTGTCCGGGTACACACCCGGGTCAAGGAAGGAAGCAAGGAGCGTATCCAGGTATTTGCCGGGGTAGTGATTGCCCGTAAGGGTAGTGGTATCCACGAGACATTTACGGTTCGCCGTATCAGCTTCGGTGAAGGCGTGGAGCGCGTATTTCCTGTTCACAGCCCTTGGATTGAGAAGGTTGAAGTTGATCGCGAGTCGGTCACTATGCGTGCCCGTATGTACTACATGCGCGACCGGATTGGCAAGGCTGCCAACAAGGTTAAGGAAAAGCATATTTTCGATAAGCAAAAGCGCTAAGGCACGACGCCGAATTGACACTTTTACCGGTAGTTGGTTTTTATCAGCTGCCGGTTTTTCATTTTCAAGAATCGGAATAGATAAACGTATACATGAAGCGATTGTTCAAATTCCTAATTAACCTCATCCTGGCCCTCGTGGCTGTCGGGCTCACATTGATCGTTTTGTTCTTTGTGACGCCTTCCTGGCAGAAATCTGCTGTGGAGGAGGCACTCACACATGATACGGCCCGTAAATGGCAGATCGGGAGCGTCAATATTCAGCCTGCAGCAGTTGAGGTAGAGAATGTTTATGTATTAGACGGACAGGTTGGTGCTGGAATGAAATACATCCAGTTTGACGCACCCTTGTGGAAACTGGCGTTAACCGGTGAACTGGACATTGAATCAGGATCGGTGATCGGTCTGGATCTTGATGTCAGTAAGGTGAAGGTGGGCGATTTGACTTCAGAGGATTATCAGGGATTTCTCAGGCGAGTTTCCAGTGACTTGGATTTCTGGAAGGAGCGGGTAGCTCTTGTCCTGAGTAAATTTGCGGCATCAGGTGTGAAAATTCATCTGAGGAATGTGGAGATCGATGGCCGGGTTTTGATGCCGGGTGAGCAATCCATTCCGATCAGGTGGGTGATAGTGGATGCAGACAGCCAGATGCCACGCCTCATCAAGCTTGCGCCAATATCCGCTGTATCGACACCGAATCCGGAGTGAGTCATGCCATCGGTCGAAGATCTGTACCAGGAGATTATCCTCGAGCATAACAAGCATCCCAGAAATTTCGGGATGATGGAAGATGCGACAGTTTCGGCCAATGGAAACAACCCACTTTGCGGGGATGAAGTAAAAGTCCTCTTGAAAGTGGAAGCTGACCGGATTCTTAATTTGAAATTCACTGGTCAGGGCTGTGCCATATCGAAAGCCTCTGCTTCAATTATGACGGAAGCGCTGATTGGTAAATCCGTTGAGGATGCGAAGTTGGTTTCCTCCAGAGTTTTGGAATCCTTGAATGGAAAGGGTGGGGAACTTGAATTGGAAACAGATGGGGATATCGCATCCTTGTATGGTGTACGGAAATTCCCTGCACGGTTGAAGTGTGCGACACTGGCATGGCATGCCTTGGAAGCCGCCCTTTCCGGCAAGGGATCAGTTTCGACTGAAACCGGTAACTGATCCACTGTGGGTCAGATATCGAGAACCCTGCGTAGGTTTTCTTCTCCCTTGTCGGAATAGAGGACGTGTATCTGCTCAGCATCACCCCATGTTGCACAACAGGATTTGCCAATCTGGCGAACACTCGGTCTGGAAGGAACATCAGTATTAGGGAATTCCTTCCTCAGGAAGGTGAATAAATGCATGGAGCGGCTGTTATCCGGTGCCATGAAACAGATAATCGAGACTTGGCGACCGTCCACCTCAATGACATCACAGGCGAACGCCTTGTCCCAGACAACATCGCCTGGAAGGCTGGCCGGTACAAATCCATCCCTGGACCGAAGGTACTCTTTCACTTTCGAACCATC
>JAUVDD010000296.1 GCA_030595525.1 Puniceicoccales bacterium | reverse complement strand
GAACAGGCACACTGTGCCTTGCTTCCGGACAATCGACAGGGCTTCCTCCTGAGGCGGCACTGCCGGGGCAGCAACAATCACCACGTCTGCGCCGATGCCTCCGGTTTCTTTCAAAACGATTTCCTTAAGATTCTCTGTGGTCGGATTAATCAACAAATCGGCAAATGGCTCACACTGGGCCAGACGAGCAGGATTGATCTCTACCATGATGATCTTCCCGGCACCCATTTCGCGGGCAACACCGGCATTGAGAATGCCCATTGGGCCGGCGCCGATCACCACAACGCAATCGCCTTGCTGGATATTGCAATTCTCACAGGAGTTGACGGCGCAGCTGATTGGCTCAGCCAAAGCCGCGTAATCCGGCTTCACTTCAGCGGGAACCTTGATGACATGGCCGTTCCTGATAGCTCTTTCCGGAAGGACAAGGTACTCAGCCATTCCGCCTTCGTACGAAAATCCCATCGGTGCCAGTTCCTGACAAAGGTTATTATGCCCCTTCTTGCAGTAATAGCATTCGCCGCACGAAACGGAGGTCGCCATGACGATACGGTCTCCAATTGAGAATCCATCAACCTCGCTCCCCACCTGTTCAACCAGGCCGGTAAACTCATGCCCCATGACACGTGGTGCCTGTATGCGGGGATTTCCGACGAGCATGGATTTCAGATCCGTACCACAGACAGCACAGGCATCCACCTTCACCAGCAGCTCGCTGGGAGAGTTTTCTGGCATGGCAATCTGCTCAACCCGGATATCGCCCGGTGCGTAATAGACGACGCCCTTAATAGTCGCCATCGGAAACGCCTCCATCCAAAACCGCGACAGTAGATCCGATACCGAGCCGGTCGGCTCCCTGCCTCAGATATCCAACTGCTGAATCCCAGTTCCGAATTCCGCCGGATGGCTTGACCAACATCTTGTCGCCCACGGTTTTTATCATCACCTCGATGATTTCCGGGGTTGCTGGTGAAGAGTTGAATCCGGTGGATGTTTTTACAAAATCTGCTCCGGCCTCGTAGGACAGCTCACAAGCCTTGGCGACTTGTTCCAAAGTCAGGAAACCACTTTCCTGAATGACTTTCACTTTCACGTCACTGGCATGGGCCACATCGACAACTGCCTTGATGTCCTCACGAACTGCATCGTAGTTGCCCGAAAGGAACTGACCAATGTTCATGACCATGTCGATTTCCTGCACACCATCCTCGACGGCTTGCTTTGCCTGGAAAGCTTTCGCTGGTGTAGCATCCGCTCCGTGTGGGAAGCTGAGGACGCAGGAAACCATGACCGCTGAGTCCTTTAACAACTCGGCCGTCAGTTTCACATCGCAGGGACGAACACACATGCTGGCCACGCCTCGCTCAATGCACATTTTGGCATTATCCCGAACGTCCTGCTCGGTAGCATCCGGTTTTAAAACGGCATGATCGATTGTTGCCGCAACTTCTTGTACTGTATATTCCTTCATATCTGTAGATTCTTTCGAATTAAAAATTAGTGCATTTCCCGTCCACCGGTAACATTGACTGCCTGTCCGGTCATGTATTCCGACGCATCGGAGCAAAGATAGCAAGTCAGGTTCGAGACATCCGACAGGTTGGCCAGGCGCCCCAAGGGAACTTTAGATGTGAAAGTCTTCACGATTTCCTCGCGCGAGACATTCATGTTCTTGATGTAGTCAGCCGAGACCTTGGTCCAAACACCGGAATTGTCGGTGATACCCGGGCATATGCAATTGACGTTGATATTGTTCTTCGCGAGCTCGAATGCCAATCCCTGGGTGAAGGCGATAATGGCGCCCTTCGCGGCGGAATATGGCACCATCAGCGCGGAACCGGTCTTACCCGACTTCGAGGAATAGTTCAGGATCTTTCCGTAATTGTTCTCCTTCATCAGGGGAACCACGTGTTTCACGAAAAAGAAGCTGCCCTTGCAGTTCACCGCAAAAATGAAATCCCACTCCTTTTCGGTAATATTCTCGATATTATTCCCATCACCGGCCACTCCGGCCACATTGACCAAAATATCGATTTTCCCACCAAGAAATGCCTTGGCTGCGTCCACGACAGCAATCACTTGCTCCTCTTTAGTCACATCGGCAGCCAAACCGCTACAGGCCTTTCCTTTTGTGGAGACGTCTGAAGCCACAGCATCAATTGCTTCCTGATTCAAATCCGTAATGAAGACCTGCGCGCCTAGCTCACTCATGTCCATCGCAACTTTTTTGCCAATTGCTCCGACAGCACCGGTAATCAGTGCGGTCTTTCCTTCGAAGTTAATAATTCCCATCTTTGTTTCTCTCAGTTGTTGTTTTCAGGTATTTAGATAAAAGTTTTCAATCGACGATCTGGACCGACAGTCCCCTATCCTCTAATTCACGTCTGGCAGACTCTAGCAGACCACTATCAGTAATCACTCCATCCAGCTCATTGATTCCCATTATGTGCGCAAATCCAGTACGCCCGTACTTGGAAGAGTCCGCCATGAGCAGGCATTCGTCAGACATTTCCGCAGCTGTCTTGACGATTTCCGCCACTTCCACGGAATGAGCGGTGATTCCCTTGTCACAGGAATACCCGTCAGTTCCAAGGAATGCCTTTTGGACGTGGAATTTCGCAAATCCGGCAACGGCATCCGGTCCGAGGATGGCCTCCGCTGATGCCCTGAACTCGCCTCCCACAATTGTGATGCGCAATGACGGATTGATACGTGCATAAGGGAGCGCCAAAGTGGAATTTGTTACAATGTGGACATCCGATTTCCCCAGCAGGTATTTTACCATTAGAGGAGTTGTTGTACCTGCCACAATTATGATGTTATCGCCATCATTCACCCGGTCAGCGGCCGCTTTGGCGATTTTCTCCTTCTCTTCAACATGATGCTTTTGACGCTCGATAATCGCAGGGTGAAATGCCGGTAAAGCGCCTCCATGTGTCCGAACAACTAGCCCCTTTTCTGCTAGAGCCTTTAGATTGCTGCGAATGGTGACGGTTGAGACTTCCAGGATCTCGCTCATTTCGGTGACCGTCTTGCTGCTGTCATCGGACAGGATTTGCAGGATTTCCTTCTCTCTGGAAGTTATTTGTACCATTGATATTACCTTAAAATGTTTCGTTTAGCTTTCGTTATTCTTTCGTTTTGGTGTACTTTTTCTTTCTTTTCAAGAAAAAATGCACAAAATACCCATAATTTTTAATGAAGTATTGGTTTCAACTATGTCACGAAACTTTTTGGAGTCCCGCCTTCAGGCGGTCT
>JAUVDD010000350.1 GCA_030595525.1 Puniceicoccales bacterium | reverse complement strand
AAATTCTCAAACAAGAGATCAGCTGTGGCCTCGGCGATAATTTGATGCCCCCGGATAGATGGATGAACGTGATCCACGAGAATTTCGCTACCAATAATGGGTTCTCCTGAGTGTTGCCTGAGGAGTCCTTGCAGGTCCAGGTAAATTATATCATTCTGCCTGCAATAGTTGTCCACAAAGCTTCTCATCGAGGGAAGGAGCCGTATCGGGCAAACGTCTTCAATCAGTGCCTCGGTAAAACTTTCTTCGGCCTTATCAAATTCTCCGAGTGCCATGTAACAGTGACCCAATGAGTAATGAGCCATGGCATACTGTGGATCCAGTTCGACTGCCTGTTGCAAATATTGAATGGCTTTTCTTAAACCTGTTTTGAAATGCTGATTGGCTTGCTTTAACAAATTCTCATAGGAAGCTATCTGATTTTCGCGGAGATCCCTGTTGTGTTCGGATTTAAACGGAGGCGTGTCCTTTAAATTAACCGGAGGATTGAGGATCACCAAGGGTATCCCTGCTTTTTGTGACAGCGTGTCGATTCGTCGAATATTTTCCTGGAAATGAGCGATCACTCCTTCTTTCCACTTGTCGTCACGATGGTAGGCTTCCAGTCCCCTGCGGTAATCCAGAAGCGCGTCGACCTCTCGTTTCATAATTGGCCGTTTTTCGACTGAACTAGCTGCACTGGGATTTACCCACTTAATGTAGAAAGTATTGAATGCCTGATAAGTAGCCAGACTTCGAATCGCCTTGACCACCCCTCCCAATGGTTTGGCCAGCCTCTTCAGTGATCCATAAGTTCGTGCCTCTAGAAACTCATTTTGACCGGTACACAGGATGAAGAGATCGGGATCATATAAAAGGCATTCTTCCATTATGGGAACGAGTCGATAACTGGCGTAAGAGATTCCTCCACAGTTAACGACCTCAAACTTTTTCCCGGAATAAGCCAGTTGGAGATTAATCCGCAACCATTCAGGAAAAGCGGTCTCAATCGAATAGGGTCGGCCTTGAACAGTGGAACCGCCAAACACAAAAATACGAACCGTATCCGAATCCTTGTACCTATGAAAATCCCCGGTCATGAAGTAGGAACTGCGTTCCGCCCGTAACTCGAATTGATTGCTAATTGGATTCAATCCGAAGAGAGGTTCCAGTCCACTAAATCCTATAAACGGATCGTTCCCCGGATCCTTTTTCCCAAATCCCATTACCAGGAAGCATCCCTCGATGAGCAGCAGTAGCAGAACTCCAAAACCAATCGCCTGCAAACGCATTAGCCAATTGGTTACCTTTCGAGACTTTAACTTTGGAGACATTCCCATGGATTAATTGAAGATTACAGGAAAAATAAATTACCTGTCCCTACTCTTTTCCACTCTTTCTACTCTCTCTTTGTCCTGTGGCACTCCTCTACACTTATTTCTTTTTGCTTACCGGCTTGCCGGGATCGATGTCAAAATTGCTCCACTCGTGATGCTCGTGTCCAGTTGCCTTCGAAGCGACCGGTATGCGAGATCTTGCCGGAGCTTCAAGAACTTCTTCCGTCATTTGGTGCCATTGTTTGACCATCGCAACAAGCCGCTCAGGATGATCAGAAGCGATGTTATTCAGTTCGGTCCTATCCCTGGCAATATTGTAAAGCTCCCATGGTTGACTCCGGAAGCTGACAGCTTTCCAGTCTCCGTCTCGCAAGGCACGATCTGTTGAAAAAAGGAAGTGAATGGGTGGTCGTTTACCAAGCGATTCACCGCTAAAGATTGGTGTCAGCGAAATACCGGATGGTTTAGACAATTCACGACCGGGCCAAGTGTCCGGAATGGAAGCTGTGGCGATGTCGGCCAAGGTTGGCATGACGTCGATGATGTGTGCCGGTTCGTGGTTAATCGATCCCGGTTTTGTTTTTAAACCCTTTGGCCAATGGACAATGGCAGGAGTGCAGATTCCGCCCTCGAACTGGTTTTGTTTGTAATACCTAAAGGGACTGTTCCTCGCCCACGACCAACCCGTACTGTCGCTCCAACGCGTTTCTGCTTTGAAAGGATCTGCATCAATGTTTGTTGAGCGCCGATCATAGGGACAGGCACCGTTGTCGGATACAAATAGAATGAAAGTGTTCTCCAGTTCCCCAGCTTTCTCAAGGTTCGCAATCAAACGACCCATTTCCTGGTCGACCCGATCGATGATCCCAGCAATGGCTGCCATCCGGCGCTTTTCAAATCCCTGCCATTTTGGACTAAGATCATCCCATGCCCGGACATGCTCTGGACGAAGTGATGGTGTCACATCATCACCGAACAATCCCAATTCGGCCTGCTTTTTGAGACGAGCTTCACGGATACTATCCCATCCTTCATCATACCGTCCCTCGTATTTCCTAAAGTCTTCCTCCAATGGTTGCAGGGGTGCATGGGGTGCATTAAAGGCAACATAGAGATACCATGGCTTTTTTGTTTCACGTGCCTCGTCAAGGAAACGGATAGCGTAGTCAACATTCGCTACAGTCGTATAAAATCCTTCGCTCGGAACCTTCCAGGGTTCACCATTAAGATGAAAAGTATTGTCGCCGGTATAGTAATTGCATGCGCCACTGAGGTGACCGAAATAACGATTAAAGCCGAAGTCAGTCGGCTGTTTCTTAAGATGCCACTTGCCAGTCATCATCGTGAAATATCCGGCACTGGTAAGAACTTCCGCGGAGGTCACTCCCTTACTCAAGTCGATGTTGCCCGCTTGGTAGGCGTAGGAACCCGTCAGCAACGAGATCCGTGATGAATGACACTTGGCGGTGTTGTAAAACTGAGAGAATCGAAGCCCGTTTGCAGCCAGTCGATCTAGATTCGGAGTCTCGATTTCACTCCCGTAACAACCAATGTCAGAGAAGCCCAAGTCGTCCACCATCACGATTAGAAAGTTTGGCTGATCTGCTGCTTGTCCCCAAC
>JAUVDD010000292.1 GCA_030595525.1 Puniceicoccales bacterium | reverse complement strand
CCATGGCGCTGAACCACTATCGAACTCCTTGCGAAATCGACTGATGCGCGCATTTCCAAACGCTCGACTGATTCACCGTTTCGGTCTGACCGAAATGGGTGCCTTACCAGTTCGGGAGGATCCTGAGTCTGCGGAGGCCTTGTTCCTTGATGTTCCAGGTTATTCATGGAAGCTGGAGGAGGGTGAGATCAAAATCCAAGGTTTGACCCCTTTCCTTGGTACTTTGGAAGAGGGACCGATTTCCGGTGAAAATTACTGGCATGCAACCGGAGATATTGGCGAACAGACGGAAAGTGGATCCATACGCGTGCTGGGGCGAAGGGAATCGTTGATCAATGTGGGGGGTGAAAAGGTGTTTCCCGAGCAGATTGAATCTTTCATTCTTGAGGACGAAGATGTGCGCGATGTATTGGTGATGGCTGTTTCCAGTTCATTGAGCGGTCAAACAGTGGTTGCCAAGGTCGTATTTGCAGGAGCACCGGATGAACGTGGTCTAATTCGACGACTGAGAAAAGCGGCTGTCGAGAAGGGAATTTCGTTGGCAAATGTCCCCACAAGGATCGAATCAGTTGAAAGGATTGAAAAGACCGATGTTGGCAAACGATTTCGTGGTAATGGAAAGACTTGATTTTGATTCACGGAGAAACTTCACTTTATAAAACCTATGGAGACATTCATTAACAATCTGGTTGAGGGAATAAATTCCCAGGGCTTGATTATTCAATCAAATCACAAATTGGTTGAGCTCCCAAATTGGGACTCGCTGGCAATCCTGACTACTTTGTCGATGCTGGATATGGAATACGGAGTCACGTTGTCTGGTACGGAGTTACAGAATTGTGGCACCGTTGCTGAGCTCTATGGAATTGTTGAGCAAAGAAAGAAATAAACACTGTGATTCCTGACAAAAAATCCGTCCAATCGCTGATAGAGGAATGCCTTGTGCAATTGCGTGAAGATCTAGCTCTGCCGGTACTGGACAAGTTTTCTCCTGAGACAACTCTATTGGGCGCTGGCTCCGATTTGGACAGCATGGCTATCGTTCATTTGATTGCTGATCTGGAGGGTAGACTATTCGATGCGTACAATCTGACCTGGATTTTGGCCGACGAACGTGCCCTGAGTCGTACGCGTTCACCTTTTCGGACGGTTGGTGATTTGACTTCCTTCATTATCGAGGCAATACCGGAGGCATAAAGAAATGAAATCTGGCGTTATTATCATTACTGGAACCAGCAAGGGAATAGGGCGGCATCTGGCCGAACATTATCTGGCAAACGGGTGGATTGTTGCAGGATGCTCGAGAGGTGAATCCACCATCGGTCATGACAACTATAGTCACACTTCACTTGATATTGGAGATGAAAAGGATGTCACGAGGATGGTTCGTACTGTTCATGCAAAACACGGGAAAGTTGATGCGCTTCTGAATAATGCCGGTAGAGCATCCATGAATGCAGCTCTGTTAACTCCTGGTAGTACACTGGAGAAGGTTTTTCGCACAAACACTTTCGGATCATTCTATTTTGCAAGGGAAACAGCGAAGTTGATGATTCGACAAAAACAGGGTCGTATCGTATTTTTCACTACAGTTGCGCGCCCGTTGCGTCTGGAAGGGGAGATCGCTTATGCGGCAAGCAAGGCGGCAGTTGAGAGCATTACACAAATCCTGGCCAGGGAACTGGGTTCTAATGGAGTTACCGTAAATGCGATTGGACCAACTCCGGTGAAAACAGATCTGATTAGAGGGGTATCCGATAACTCCATACAGAATCTATTGGACAGGCAGGCAATAAAGCGGATTGGCGAATTTGAAGATGTAACCAATGTTGTTGATTTCTTTTTAAAACCGGAGAGCAGTTTTGTTACCGGACAAATTATTTACTTGGGTGGCGTGGAGAACTGACGATGGCGATTGCTCGTATTTCCGGTGTTTGTATTCGTGGATTGGTGACCGCTATTCCCCGAAAAGAGGTTTCTCTGAGTAATGATGAAGCCTATTTGTTCGATGGAAATCAGGCCCAAATTGAACGCCTTAAACAAACGATCGGACTGGATAAGCGTAGAATAGCCGACGAACAGACAACTGCCATGGATTTGGCAGAGACGGCTATCAGGAAACTTCTGGAAGAAACCAACACCGATCCCGGATCAATCGACGGTTTGTTCATGGTAACTCAGACCCCGGACTATTTTCAGCCAGGGAATGCTGTAATGCTACAAGGGCGGATTGGATTGCCTACGACTTGTGCATGTATGGATATCAATCTTGGGTGCTCGGGATATGTATACGGTCTATGGGCAGTGCACAGCTTTATGGCCTCTGGTGGGCTTGATCGTGTCATTCTGGTTGTTGGTGATACCATCAGCAAAATTGTTTCGGAAAATGACCGGGCATTGCGACCATTGTTCGGAGATGCCGCCAGTGCCACGTTGCTTGAATCCAATCTGGGTGCGCCAGAAGCAATTTTCGAATTGAGATCAGATGGAACAGGCTATCAATCCCTATGGCAACCTGGTGGGGCATTTCGTGAACCGGTAAACGATGAGAATTCCGTTCCAGAAAACCTGGGTGAAGGAATAGAGCGGAGCCGTTGTCATTTACACATGGATGGGGCGGAAATATTCAACTTTTCATTGAAAGTTGAACTTCCTGCTATCAGGGAGATTTTAGAAGAGGCTGATTGGGACGTAGATGAGGTCGATGGATTCGTATTTCATCAGGCAAACCGGTATATTATCGAGAACATCCGCAAACGGTTAAAACTTCCTGAATCGAGTGTTCCATCGGCCACTGTCGAGAAATTCGGCAACCAGAGTGGGGCAAGTATACCTGCCACTTTGAGCGACCATTACGGTAACCAATTGACCGAAAAACCCCATAAAATGGTCCTTTCAGGCTTCGGTGTAGGTCTTTCATGGGCAACTTGTGCAATCGAATTACCAAAGTTGCTTTGTAATTCGATCATTGAGCATTGAGGGAATAAACCCGGAGGTTTTCGCTCTTTTATAGGTAAATTACTATGAAAGACAAAATTAAGAGCTATTTAAAACGGAACTATGGTTGGATGCTTATCCTTGTGGCAATTTCGGGATATGTCCTGATTTCTGGAAAGACAGGTTCATGTCCAACATGTGTTGCCATTACTCAGTTTGCTGGAATCGTTCCCGTTAAAGCAGAAAAAGAGGAATTATCGAAAAAACCGCTCGAGGTGGGGGATAAGCTCCCTTCAGGAACGGTTTTCGCTGGCAGTGGAGCAGAGGTTGAAATCAAAAACC
>JAUVDD010000423.1 GCA_030595525.1 Puniceicoccales bacterium | reverse complement strand
GTCGAGGACACATCAACTTTACGGGTAGTGTCTTACGTTCCGGAACGTGACGCTGTTCTCGTGGATGTAGGAGACGCCGTTGAGGTCAAGCTGGATGCTTTTCCGGGCAAAACCATCAAAACCCGAATCAGCCGGATGTCCAATACTGTTGCGCAAGGCCAAGCACACCGCATGCGGGTTGAAGCGGAAATCAAGAATGCTGACCTTAGCTTGCCAACAGGATTGTATGGCTCCGCGACAATCACTCTGGAAAACAGGGATAGAGCCGTTCTTGTACCAGCCGGTGCGGTGCGGTTTGGAGAGGACCCCGTTTGCGTTTATGTAGTCGAGGGCGGGACCCTGCGTCATCGTGCAATCACACTTGGCCTCGATGATGGCCAGTGGCTGGAAGTGGTTTCCGGATTAAAAGGAGATGAATCCCTTGTGATAGATCTCCTGGGACGTCTGGCCGATGGAACTCCTGTGAGTGCCAAGTAATCGGAGCCGCAATTATCCTTCTGTATTTTCAATTTAAAAAAGAATCACCATGATCTTAATCCGTTTTGCACTACGAAATCCATACGGCGTCCTCGCCGCTGTGCTGGGATTATCCTTTTTGGGGCTGATCGTTTATCCGAAGATCCCCGTGGATATTCTTCCCGACTTTAAAAAGCCGGTTATAATGAGTTTCTTTTCCTACCAGGGTCTTCCGACAATTGAGATGGAAAAGTCAGTCACTTCCCGAGTTGAGCGTGCCTTGACGCTGGCCGGTAATCGTGAACGAATCGAATCCCGCACCATGCCTGGTGCTGCCATGTTGAAAGTCACCTTTGAGCCAGGAACCAATCCCTCCGAGGCAATGAGTGACATTTTCAATTATGAACTCAGCGACATGTTCCACTTGCCTCCCGGCATTGAGTTCCCTTTCACGCTGAGAAGTGAACCGTCCAATATGCCTGTCTTATTGGGAGCAATCTCAGGGGAAGGCTTAAGTGAATCCGAGCTCTATACAATCGGTTACTATGCCGTCCGAAATAAAATGGGTGGATTGAAGGGCGTTCAGATCCCCCACCCGTTTGGTGGTCGCTTCAGGCAAATCATGACTTATGTCGATCCGGTCAAACTGGAAGCCAACAAACTGACATTTACAGATGTCACCGAAGCCATTGAACGATCCAATGTGGTATTAGCGGGTGGTTCAATGAAGATGGGTGATTTCGACTATCAGGTCCACCCCATCAACACGCTGCAAACCCTACAGGACATTGATGATGTGGTAATCACAGTCCGTGATGGTCAGCCGATCTACGTGAAGGATGTCGGCAGCACAATGGATGATGCTTCCATTCAATACAACATTGTCCGGGTAAACGGACGCCGCTCCGTTTACGTGCCCCTGCTTCGCGAACCAGGAGAAAACACAATTGATGTGGTAGACCGCATCCGGGAAGGCATCGCCACCGAAATTCCAAATATGAGAGCGCGCGGCGACATTCCGGAGGCGACTCAAGTGGACCTCGTGAGTGACCAGTCCATCTACATTCGTTCTGCGATGAAAAACCTGCAGATGCAGGTCGGCCTGGGCGCAATCCTGGTGATTCTGATTGTCTATTTCTTCATGCGCAGGTTCCGGCCGGCGCTGGCCATCGTTCTCATGCTGCCCCTCTCCCTGCTTGTTGGGGTGCTCGGTTTCTATTTCACTGGCGAATCCGTAAACGTCATGACGCTGGGAGGACTTGCGTTGGCCGTTGGTACGGTAGTCGATGTTGGTATTGTGGTGGTGGAAAACATCATTCGTCACCGCAATATGGGCAAGGATCCGTTAACCGCATCTGAAGAGGGAACTGGAGAAGTTGCGGCACCTGTGCTGGCTGGGACAATCACCACCTTGGTAGTATTTATTCCCGTGGTCTTCCTCAGCGGCATGATCAAGTTCCTGTTCGTGCCACTTGCACTGGCTGCAACCATGACAATTGCGGCTTCATATTTTGTTGCCATGAATGTGGCTCCGTCCTTCTGCGCGAAGTTCCTCGGTAAATCAGACCTGAAGGTTGCGGAATCAGATGATGATCTTACCGAGTCAGGATTCGCCGGCAAATTTGGAACCATTCTTGGAGGATTCATGAAAGCCCGCTGGCTGACAGTAATCCTCATTGTGGGCGCATGCCTGGGTTCTTTCCTCCTTTATCCATTTGTTGGACAGGAGCTGTTCCCTGATATGGATTCCGGAGTCTTTGAAGTCAGAATCAAGACTACACCCGGAACGCGTCTCGAGAAAACCGAAGAGCTTGTCGCCGAAATCGAGGAATCCATCAAGACGACTATTCCCGAGAAGGAGCTTCAGACCATCATTTCCAACATTGGATTACCTCTTGGTAAGGGTGCTGGTTTCTCCACTATTTTGAGCTCCAATTCAGGACCCGATACTGCTTATGTTATTGTCAACCTGCTCCAAGGCAGAAAATCACATTCCACGAGCGAATACATTGATACGCTCCGCCAAAAGTGGAAATCAGAATTT
>JAUVDD010000004.1 GCA_030595525.1 Puniceicoccales bacterium | reverse complement strand
TGGATCCTGACAGCAGTAACCACTACTTGGATTATCTGGGAATTGCAGCATTGGTAGTAACGATGATAACTTTTGGTCTGATTCATTATCGATCAGGATTCTGGAAGCTGACGCATCGCTCACTGGACCAACTGGATGAACGTGAACAACAATTAACCCACTCAGCCCTGAGGATTTCGTACGGATGGTTCACGGTCATAAGCTTAGTGATCATTCTATGCCATGCTGTCATGTACAGAAGTGGTGTTGATTTCGTAATAACCGTACCTTTGGCGGTAAGCTTGATTTATTTAGCACACACCCTGCCCTCGTCTATTCTAGCATGGATGGAAGAAAAAGCACCCGTGGAAGGAATCGGACAATGAAAGGGAGACGCCTTTACAACCGGATTGCCGTACTGAGGCAGGAGAGAGGGATCTCTCGCAAACAGCTGGCGGATGCAATTGGTGTTAACTACCAGACTGTCGGATATCTTGAAAGGGACGAGTACAATCCCAGCCTGGATCTAGCATTCAGGATTTCTGAATATTTCGGGTTTCCAGTAGAATTTATATTTTCGACCAACCCAATGACTGCACTTAGTCAAGAGGTCCATCAGATTAAGTCTCACCAATAAATCTCAAGATGGTTTACTTCCCATCTGAGAATATTATTGGCAGTTGCCCTCAGTAGACGTTTGTTGGGGACATAATGTCTGCCTTTCAAAGCATTAGTGCATTAAAGCTTATCCTGATAATTATTTCATTAGGATACGTTGGGCTGGTTTTGTTTGCGGCTATTTTTGCTAATCGCCTGGTTTTCCCTGCTCCTCCGCCCGGATACCTTGATTCTGAGGACATAATCAAATTCACGTTTGCTGAACCCGACCAGAACGTCTCATTGGTTTATCTGAAGAATCCAGACAGCAAATACCTTATTTATTACAATCACGGAAATGCGGAGGATCTTAAATCTATTCTTCCGCGGCTGGAATCATTAAGGAAAGCAGGTTTCGCGGTCCTCGCATGGGATTATCCGGGATATGGAACTAGCGACGGCAATCCTACAGAGCGGTTGGTGAACGAAATTGCTGAAAAGATCTGGAAGAAAATCCCCGAGACCTATGGATTCGCTCACAAAAAGGTGATTCTATACGGTCGTTCCCTTGGCGGCGGTCCAGTGGCCTGGCTGGCATCGAAACACAAGGCGGCCGGTCTCATCATGGAAGGAACCTTCGCAAGTATATTCCGGGTAGGACTTCCGGTGAATTTTCTTCCATGGGATATCTTCGATAACTTGAAACTGATTGGTTCAATTCAATGTCCTTCGCTGTTCATCCATGGTACACACGATAGGACAGTTCCTTTCAGTCATGCGGAAAAGCTTTATGCCAAGGCGCCTGAGCCGAAATTCTTCGCATGGATGGATAACGGCAAACACAATGACGTCATAGATGCGTATCCAGATATTTACTACAGCAGCCTGACCAAGTTTATAGAACATCTGGACATACAATAGAATATTCCCATGGCAACAACCGCACTTGTAATCATCTCTGATGGTATTGAGGAATTGGAAGCAGTCGCTCCTGTCGATTGTCTCAGAAGAGCCGGTGTTGAGGTCACCGTTGCATCAGCATCTTCTTCCCTGACAGTAACAGGCCGGAACCAGATCCAGATCTGCGCGGATGTTAATCTGGATTCATGTTCCGGCGAATACTCTCTAATCGTCATTCCCGGAGGACCCAGCCATGTATCAATGCTGGAAGACTCACGCATTCTGGACATACTGCGTACACAGGAAAAGGCCGGAAAGCTGATTGGATCCATTTGTGCCGGCCCAGTCGTTTTGAAAAAAGCCGGCATCCTCGAAGGCAAATCCTTCACTTCTTTTCCAGGTACAAAGGAGATCCTTCCGGAGAGGGATGCGCAAAGTGAAGTTGTCCGCGATGGTAACCTTATAACATCCCAAGGGGCAGGCACTGCGGTTGCCTTTGCACTGGCTTTGGTGGAAGCAACCTGCGGGGAATCCGCTGCCAAATCAATTGGCGAATCTATTTGTTACCAGCACTAGCGCTTTGGATAAACAGGTGATGCTTCACGGGCATCTTTCAATTCTGCCGGACTCAAACGTGCTCGCTTACCAGTGGCAGTATCCAGAATCATCAACCGGGAGTATCGGGATGTTCTCTCTGTATAAACCAGATGGCGCCCATCATTCAACCAGGTCGGATGAACTGCATCACCTGATCCTCGTGAAATGATTCGGCTTTTGTTTTCCTTGAAGGAATAAACCGCCACCTCAAACTCGCCACCGGCTGCTGCGGTAAAAGCAATCAAATCAGGATGAACCGGATTCCATGTCGGTTCTGAACAGTTACGGCTTATATCTGTGCGAACCCGGCTCATTGAACGCCCCTGTGCATTGGAGGTGTAAATTTGTGGGCCGCCCATCTGGTCAGATGTGAAGACCAGGCGCCGGCCATCTGGTGACCACGAAGGATCAGCCTCCAGGCTGTCGGTACGAGTCAGTCGCCTCAACTGCTTGCCTTCTCCGTTGCTGACATACACCTCAGAATTGCCTGAGCTACTGAGAATCATGGCAATTTGCCGACCATCCGGAGAAAAAGTCCCTCCCGTATTGGTTCCGCGAAATCCTGCCAGAACCGTTCGGCGACCCGTAACGAGATCCACCTTATAAATGTCGGGAAATCCTGTTCCATGAAAACTGGTGTAAAGGAGTACATTCCCGTCTGGAGAAAGATTTGGAGACAGACAGTGAGCTCGGTCGGAGGTAAGTTGCCGCACTGCCTTAAAAAGGATATCGGATGTATAAATTTCAGAGTTGCCAGTCCTGTCTGCAACGAAAGCCAGCTTGCTGCTAAAAAAGCCTTTTGTTCCCAGCGTTTTTGTTACCGCCACATCACTTGCAGCGTACAATGCTTCCAGTTGGGTGCGGCCATTGAAAGAGCCCTCCCAGAGTGTCTTGCCTCTGGAGGTAATCGTCAGGTCTACCCCATTTCCCTGAACCGCAGCGAATGCGAAATTAAAATCTGGCCGGGTGCTGACCTGTTCATAACCACCATGAAGTCCGAATAATTGCTGTGCCTGCTGGGCTAACGCTGATGGCTGACCGGATATCTGAATTGTGCGGGTCCTTACCCCCGATGGAGCAACAACCTCACCTGCATACGTTGGATCAGCGGCTTCGACTGCCAAACAAAACAGTGTTGATAGGAAAATTGTTAGTAAATACAGGTGGTTAACTCGGAAACTCATTTTTAAAATTTTCTAGTGGTCAATTAAAAGCAATGCAGACAGAAATCACTCCAACGATTGCCAATTTGACGGAATATGCTTTCCTGAATACTTCAAGCAGTTTTCCCTCTGAATTTTATATAACATGATCGATAAAGAAATTATTCGCAGCGCCCTGAAGGCAGTCAAATACCCTGGATTTAGTCGGGACATTGTGTCATTCGGATTAATCGAGGATATTTCAGTGAGCGGTAGCTCCGTTTCTGTACGGCTTCAGGTCACTACAGGAGATGAAACGGTCCCATTGAAAATCAAATCCTCCGTCGAGGAAGTCGTGAACGCGATCGACGGTGTTGGCGATGTTTCGGTAGAAGTTGCCTTGCAGAAACCGAAGGGAGGTACCTCCGGCGGAACCAACGAACAAAAGGAGAGCATTCTTCCGGGAGTAAAGAGGATTATCGCGGTAGCCAGCGGCAAGGGTGGCGTTGGTAAATCCACCGTTTCAGTGAATCTGGCCTGTGCCATGGATCGCCTCCTCCGCAGCCAGGGAGATTACAAAGGTGTTGGCATCTTTGATTGCGACATTTATGGGCCGTCCGTTCCTCTGATGATGGGCATTACTTCTCGCCCGGAGATTGATAATGAAAAGATTGTCCCTCCGTCTAACTACGGCATCAAGGTCATGTCGATGGCGCTTCTGGTAGACGATGAGTCTCCGGTGATCTGGCGTGGCCCCATGATCAATAACGCTATTTCGCAGTTTGCAAAGAATGTGGACTGGGGCCAACTGGATGTGATGATTGTCGATCTGCCGCCCGGAACTGGCGATGCCCAGCTTTCACTGGTTCAGACCTTGCCGGTTGATGGCGCAGTGATCGTAACCACCCCACAGACAGCAGCAGTCAATGTGGCTACTCGTGGCGCACGCATGTTCGAAAAAGTGAATGTCCCGATTCTCGGGGTTTGTGAAAACATGAGCTATCTGGAGAATCCGGATGGATCGCGCATGCACATCTTCGGCGAAGGAGGCGGCAAATGGACCGCTGAGGCACTGGAAGCTCCATTGATCGGAGAAGTTCCGTTGGATAGTGAAATTCGTGAAGGGTCCGACCGGGGTATCCCCATTACCATTGCCTATCCCGACAGCAAACCGGCGAAAATTTACCAGGCAATGGCGGCAACAATCCTTCAGGGGTTGTAACTTTCAATATCTGAAGTACCTTGTATAATGATTTCAACGGATGCTGATTAAACGAATTATCTCATTGCATAATTTTAATTAAAGCTCCAAAACCCTTGAATTATTCCTATGAATTCCCAGAAAAAGACATTAGCTATCGAAAATAAGGACCGAGCCGTCCTGAAGCGTTCGAGTCTTTACAGGGAGTTTTTGGCCGAACGGGAAGAGATCCTAAAACACAAGTGGTTGGAATCAGAAAAGATCGGTAAGGATATAGGATTTGAGCGGGCCCTTCTCGACTGGATCCGCAAGCACCGTGATGAATGGCGCGCCACCAGGAGACCTAAGGCATCCATTGCCACAAAATTTTAGGCTGATCTTTTGATCAGCTTTTTTTATTTTTCTCATTCTTGCGCCCGGGATGGAGCGCTGCGTAGACCACGCCGACAAAAAACTTGGAAATGATCTCTCCCAGTATCACTTTTGCCAGCACAATGGGCGGAAAATAGGAGCTTCCTGCAAACGCGATCAAATTGAATAAAACGGAATCAACGGGAATGCTGACCGCGTTTGAACGGATCACCCTCCCTATCCAGCTCTTCTCGCGGTAATAGTGGAAAATCTCTGTATCGGCGGTTTCTGCAAAGATGATCGCCAGAAAGGATGCCAGAAAAACCCTCCATCCATTTTCTATCAACATGGCCGTCGCCTCTGAAAACCATTTCAGATCATTGCCATTTAAATAGGTCACCAGACCCTCTCCCCAGACATACCGCAGACTGATCAGCATAATCAGGTTCAGGATCGCTGAAATAAAGATAACCCGGTAAACAAATGGTCGACCGTGCCGGTGCATCCGGTCTCTCTGGGTGAACGTCAACCCGAACACCAGGGTGCCCACAGAAACGAGTATGCCCGTGCCCGGGGCAATCTCGAACGGAAGAAAGAGGGTGGCTGTCAGGTTTGCCAGAAGTACAGCCAATATATAGAAGATCGCGGCAATCATTAGCGTCTGGTTATTCGTCACATTATGTGGGCTTTGACGAGAATAAATTTGCTTCCTATACCTGCCACCACAATTCTTTCAAGTGACTGCAAAGGGCGCCTGGCTTATGTTTAACTCGCTTAGAAACTTCACTCGACAACTGGCCAAACACAATCACCTCAACTACTTTCCATTAAGGGAGAGTTTGCGCGGATACACGTCAAACAAAGCCAAGGCAGATCTCCGAGCGGGTTTAAATGTGGCCCTCCTGGCATTCCCTCAGGGAATGGCCTACGCCGCCATTGCGGGACTGCCTATCCAATATGGAATTTACGGATCTGCCATCGCGGCGATTCTTGGCCCCATTCTCTCCGGATCAAGATTCATCATACTTGGTCCAACAAACGCCACTTCTGTTCTGATTTTCGCTTCCTTTCTCAGTCTGGGAATTGTTGAACAAAGTGAAATGGTCAGCCTGATTTCCCTCGTTGTCATGCTGTCGGGAGTTTTCCTCGTATTCGGTGCCTTCCTTCGAGTGGCAAACCTTATTCAGTACATCTCCAAGTCGGTTGTAACCGGGTATATCACCGCTGCGGCAATATATATCATTTTTAATCAGCTTAAAAAAACCTTGGGATTCGAAATAACCCTGCCTGAAGGATCCACCTTTGTTACGGTGATCTGGCTGACGGTGAAAAGCCTTCCGCTGACTCACTGGCCAACCTTGGTTATTTCAATTTTGACTGCCTCCATTTATTGGACCCTGCAGAAATGGTTTAAGTCTCTTCCTAATGTGGCCATCACCCTGATACTACTATCGGCGATAGCATTCGGCTTTAATTTGCTGCTGGAATCCCAGGGATTGGGTAGCGCCGTCAAAACCCTTTCAGCCATCGATGCAACCAAATGGAGCATCACCCTGCCTCCCTTCAGCGGCGACTTGATCAGCACTGTAGCCAGTGTTTCGCTTGTCATCGCCTTTCTCTCTGTGCTTGAGGGAACTTCGATTGGAAAGTCGCTTGCTTCCAGGGCTGGCCAAAAGCTCGATTCCAACCAGGAAATGCTTGGTATGGGCTTCGCGAATATCGGCTGCTCTCTCTGTCAGGGAATGCCGGCATCCGGCTCATTAACCCGATCTCAACTGAATTGGGTGAGCGGCGCCGCGACGCCCCTTGCCAGTATCATTTCAGGCCTTTTATGCGTAATCGGTGTATATGTACTTGGGCCACACATCAAATACATCCCCATAAGTGTCCTGGGTGTCCTGGTTATCGCGATTGGACTATCCCTGATTAACAAACATGTCATTCGGGTCGTCTGGAATGCAACCGGTTCGGACAGAATTGTCTTCATTATAACATTTGCGGCAGCCTTGTTCATCCGACTGGATTTTGCCATTATCCTGGGGACCGGTACATCCGTTTTGCTTTTCCTTAGAAAAGCCGCCCAGCCGGAGCTCACGGAATTCACGACCGATGACGAAGGTGAGCTCAGTCCACTGGAAGAACAGAAGAAATCCGCAAATCCGGAAATCTCCATTGTCCACGTAGAAGGTGACCTATTCTTCGGGGCATCGGAAATCTTTCGCGATCAGATGAGACGGGTTTGCGAAAAACCTACGCTGAAAGTTGTTCTGTTAAAGATGCGTAACGCATACCATCTGGATGCGACCAGCGTTCTCGCATTGGAAGAACTCATCCGGTACATGAAGGAACAAGGACGCACACTGCTTGTCTCGGAAGTACGCGAGGATGCCATGCGTATTTTCACCAACAGCGGCCTGGATGAGATTATTGGTAAGGACAATATCTTTCCCGAGACCCCCTCCAACCCGACTTTGGCAACAGCCATGGCCCTAAGACATAGTATGAAATTTATCGGGACCAAAAACGCTGATGTACATATTTACCTGGGGAAATCCCGAAAACAGGAGCCCTCTTCAAATTAGAAGCGGATTTTTTTCTTTTCCTTTCAGAAGCATTCAGCATCTTCCTTATCATTCCCAACCAACTAGCTCACATGGAAAAATCAATCGAACTGACCGTCAGCAACAAAATGGGCGTCCATGCCCGGCCTGCTGCTATGATCGTGCGAGTCGCCAATAAGTACTCAGCAGAAATCCTGGTGGAAAAGGATGATGAGCAGGTGAATGGAAAGTCAATTATGGGATTGATGATGCTGGCGGCAGGCAACGGATCTAAACTGAAGTTCATCGCCAGCGGTAGCGATGCTGACAAAATGCTGGCAGACATGAATGCTCTCTTCGAACGGAAATTTGAAGAATCCTGATCTCTTTACCACGTGAAAATCTGCGTATTTCTATCCTCCAGCGATGCCGTAGCACCGCATTTTGTCGATTTAACTATCCAACTGGGTGAAATCATCGGGGAAAATGGTCACACGCTTGTATACGGCGGAAACAACACCGGCCTTATGGGGAAGTTGGCGGATTCCGTCAAAGACTCCGGTGGAAAGGTTTTTGGTGTAGTACCTCAGAAACTTCATGATCTCGGCCGTAGCTACACACGGTGCGATGAGCTTGTCGTTTCCAGGGATTTACGAGACCGCAAGGCCATCATGGATGAAAATTCGGATGCCTTTGTGGCACTGCCCGGCGGATTGGGAACCCTTGAGGAAATAATTGAGGTCCTGAACCTGAAATATTTACGCTATCACCAGAAGCCCGTGATCTTCATCAATCATCAAGGCTTTTATGATCCTTTGTTTACGGCATTTGGTCATTTCTACGACCAGCGGTTTACTAAAAGAGCTATCGAGAAACTTTATGCATCTCTTCCGGACGTAGAAACTGTCCTTCCGTACTTGGAGAGTTACGAGCCCGTCCAAGTGGAGGAAAAGTGGTATGATCGATCCACCGACGCAATCTAAAGGCACTGCCAGGTAATTAAGGCTTAATTTTTCGTTATCGAACGGCTTGACACTACCGTCAAAACCCCTTCTTGTCGTCCTCTTTTCTTTAAGGAGAAGCAGATATGCAACCAACATTCAGACCTTCAAAACTCAAAAGGGCCCGCAAATGCGGTTTCCGTGCGCGCAAAGCTACCCGTGGTGGTCGCAAAATTCTTCGTGACCGACGTGCTCGTGGTCGCCGGAAGCTCAGCGCCTAATTCAATTGACCGCAGACATGCGGTACACGCGTCAACAGCATTTACGCAAAGCGAGTGAATTTCGATCTGTTCGCACTTCCGGAATACGGAGGGAGTGCGGATTTTTTTGTGTCAATTTGCTGCTGCTGCCAGAACGCACTCCTACAATTCGCCGGGCGGGATTCATTGCTTCCAAGCGAGTTGGTAATGCCGTTCACCGAAATCGTGCCAAACGGATGCTCAGGGAAGTATTTCGCAACCAACAAGAGCTCCTCCCCCTCTCTTGTGATGTTGTCTTTATAGCTCGAAGGGCTATTAACAATGCTGAAGCATCTGATATTGAACGGCGCATGATGGGTGCGATCAAATCTTTGAGGACGCAAAAGGCATGAGTAAAACAAACACAGTCATACGATGGATTGGGATCCCTTTCCAGGCTGTCTTGATTATTCTAATTACCATATATCGGTATTTAATTTCCCCTGCCATACACGCCCTTGCTCCAGGGAGTGGTTGTCGTTTCCAGCCAACATGCTCTGAATATGCACTTGTCGCAGTTCGCAGGCATGGCCCGTTGAAAGGCACCTGGTTGGCAATAAAACGCATCTCAAAATGCCATCCATGGGGAGATTACGGTTACGACCCGGTTCCAGACGGTTGTTCTTGCACCAAACGAAAGGATCATCAGCATCCATCCACTTTCAAGCCTTCACATTCGCGGGAAGGCTCATCCCAAAGTCATTAAAATTAAATCCGAATGGATAAGAAAAGTATTTCAATAGGTCTGTTGTTCGTCGTCGGAGGATTTCTCCTGATGATCTTCAACGGTATTGAGGAAGGCAAAGCTCGCCAGAATGAACTGCTTCAGCAGGCTCAGGAAAATGAACAGGCGCTGGCAGAAACAGACTGGAACAACCAACCAGTCACCCAAGCCACTACCGAAATCGTTCCCGCCAAAGTCAGCCCACCAGTCATCCAAGAGCAAGCGATCCAGCAGGCTCCAGCTGTGGACAAGCCGGTAGAGCAATTAGTTAACATTGAGAACGAAGAACTGCAAATCCAGCTTAGTAGCTATGGTGCAGCCATTACTAGGTTGGTTTTAAAAACTCATCCAGCTGATAACCCGAATACCAGTGAATTCCGGCCGGTCATTCTCAATCGTGTATCCGACAGCCCGGCGCTGGACCTGAAACGCTCCAATGGCACTAGCTTGGCACAGGTAGCACGGTTTTATAACTTGATTACTTCCGATTCTCGTTCTGCAGTTTTTGAAGCAACACTTCCCAGTGGTCTGGTAATTCGTCGCTCTTTCGAATTGACCAACGGCGAGGACGCGGAAGGCCCCAAGCCTTATCTGATCAAACATCAGACAACCTTCAGGAACACGACAACCGTACCGTTGAGCCTGAATCAGATCTATGTCGACCTGGGAACTGCTGCACCAACAAAGGCAGACTATATGGGCTTCAATCTCAACGCCTCCTACTATTCCAACGGCGACTACGAAACAATCCCGGTTAAGAAATTCTCGGGTGGCGGATTCATCATCAAAAAGCAGCCAAAGGAAGTCATCGAAGAAAAAGGGATTCTTCAATGGGGCGCGGTGAAGAATCAATTCTTCACAACTATATTCACTCCGGAGACACCCGCTGACGGTATCCTTGCCCGGAGCATTCGCTTTCCTCAGGATCCTGAAACCGGTAAAGTTCCGGTTGGAATTACTGCCGCCATGGAGTTTTCCCTGCCAACTCTTAATCCCGGTGACGAACATACTTTAAGTGGAACCTACTATGCTGGCCCTAAGAGCTATGACTTGCTGTCCAAAATGGATATGCATCAGGAAGACGTCATGCAGCTGGGCTGGTTCCTCGGTTTCTTTGTTACGCTGGTAGGATTTGTCGCGAAAATGTTGCTAACTCTGATGAGTACCATCGAAGGCTTCATAGGCAATTGGGGTATCGCCATCATCCTGACAACCTTCATAATTCGTCTCTGCCTGTGGCCGTTGACTGCAAAGGCCGCCCGCTCATCAAAGCGTATGCAGGAACTCCAGAAGCCTTTGCAGGCAATTAAGGAAAAGTATCAGGACAATCAGCAGAAGCTGAATGAAGAAATGATGAAGCTCTGGAAGAAGCATAAAATCAACCCACTATCAGGTTGTTGGCCCGTGCTTGTCCAATTTCCAATCTTCATCGCTTTCTTCAACTTGTTGCGGAACTCTTCGGATTTACGTTTTGCAGAGTTCCTCTGGATCAACGACCTTTCCATGCCGGACGGAACCATCCCTCTTCCCGAAGGTGGCCTGCCCTTCCTGGGTGCTGCAATCAATATTTTGCCGTTCGTTTGGATCGTTTCGATGTATTTCCAGATGAAAATGATGCCTCAGCCAACCATCGACAATGCGCAGACCAAAATGATCAAGTGGATGCCGTTCATTTTCTTTCCGTTCACCTATTATTTCTCATCGGGATTGGTTCTCTATTGGACAACTACAAACTGTTTTTCTATCTTCCAGCAATGGATGACAAATCGTTCCCGTGACGAAGAGGATGTTGCCATTGAAGAAGAAATTGCTGAAATGGAGAACCCGAAGAAAAATAGAATTCCGACAGGACCATTGATCTCCAAGAAAAAGAAAAAAAAGAAAAAGGACCAACGCTAACTCCGATCCGATCGGAACAGGCCAGAAACCACTAACCAGTATAAAGCATGTCAGGTCATAGTAAATGGGCAACGACCAAGCGCCATAAGGCGGTAGTAGACGCCAAGCGTGGAAAAATCTTCAGTGTCATCTCCAAGGAATTGACACTCACAGCCAGAAACGGAGGAGGCGATCCTGAGTTCAATCCCAGGCTGAGAACTTTGATTATCAAGGCCAAAGCCGCCAATATGCCGGCCGATAATATCGAGCGGGCCATTAAAAAGGGTACCGGAGAATTACCGGGGGTTGAATACTTGGAACTGCTCTATGAAGGATATGGACCCGGTGGTATCGGGATCATTGTCGAAGTAACAACCGACAATAAAAACCGTGCTGCCAGTGAGGTGCGCTCCACTTTTTCAAAGCATGGAGGCAACTTGGCAACACCTGGAGCCGTGCAGCACTTTTTTACCAGACAAGGTCAATTTCTGATCGCCGCAGATAAGACAAATGAGGACCAGTTGATGGAAATTGCCATCGAAAGCGGTGGTGAGGACGTCATTAACAATGACGATCACTTCGAGGTTCGCTGCCCACTCGCAGATTTTGACAACCTATCCTCCGCATTGGAAAGCGCGGGTATCCAGCCCGACAGCGCCGAATTGGCCTATATTCCAGGTTCTGTGACTCCGATTGCTGACAAGGACACTGTTCAAAAGTTACTTCGTTTGACCAATCTTCTGGATGAACTGGATGACGTACAGAATGTCTTCGATAACTCGGAGATTGACCCATCCTTGCTTGATGACTGATTCTCCAGCCGGATTAAGTTTTTACATCCCCTTTCATAGGACCGTTGGTTTCGTAAAAAATACCTGAATTTGGAATATTATAATTGGATTGAATTGCGAAGGGATGACATCTAGCTTCTCTTCCCATCAACATGGCCAATTCATCCGCAGCAGCAGCGTCAGGAAGATCTACCACAGGCACCCGTAAAAGAGTGTCGTTCTGGGAAAGTCAACGCCTGGCGAAACAGAAACAATACGAAAAACAAGCCCGCAGAAAAAATATAAAACTACAGGCGCTTACAGTTTTTACGCAACAGTTGTCATCAATGCTGGAAGCGGGGCTGCCACTGGTTTCGGCGCTGGAAGCCTTGCAGGATCAGACAGAAGATCCGGTGTTTCAGATAGTTATCCGTAATGTCAAAATGGACATTTCCGGTGGCACAGCTTTCTCAGAAGCCGTCGCAAAATATCCGAATGCCTTCCCCAACCTGTTCACTTCGATGGTTGAGGCAGGTGAAGCATCCGGGGGCCTTGCTCATATCCTCGGAAAAGTTGCCATTTACTTCGAAGACACGGTTAAACTGATAAAGCAGGTAAAAAGTGCCATGACCTATCCGATTGCCGTTATTTCCCTGTCAGTCTGTCTGGTACAGGTTCTTTTGATCTTTGTTATTCCGGTATTTGCCGAAATGTTCTCCAGTTTCGGTAAAGAGCTTCCTAAACCAACTCAGCTACTTATTGATACATCGAATTTCCTGAAATCCTATATTTTGTACATTATTGTGGGTGCGATCGCTTTCTGGTATGTCCTGAAACGTGTCCTTCGCACGCCACGTGGAAGACGTTCAAAGGATCTTATCTTGTTTAAAGTGCCGATTCTCGGCGATCTGATTCAGAAAATCGCCCTTTCAAGGTTCTGTCGGACCTACGCTATTTTGCTGAAAAGCGGTGTTCCGATCCTGCGTACCCTGGAGATTGTTTCCAACGCCAGCGATAACACTTTCATTGAACTCGCCTGCAAGGATATCATCAGGAATATTAGCCAGGGCGGACAACTGTCTGAAACTATTTCTGAAATTCCATATTTTCCACCCACCGTGAAGCATATGGCTCGGGCTGGTGAGCAAACAGGTAACGTTGATGGCATGATGGGTAAAATTGCGGATTTCTACGACACGGAAATCGAAACCACGGTTGATGCACTGACTTCCCTCATGGAGCCGTTGTTGATCGTCGTTCTGGGTGTCGTCATCGGTAGTATCGTTATGGCTATGTTCCTCCCGATCTTCAACTTGGCCAACGTGGTCGGTGGATAACCGAAATCGGGGTTGTCAAAAGTATCCGGTGGTTATAAAACATCGGCCATATGCATCATGAGTTTCATGATCATCTGGATCTTAGCCCAGAAGAAGAGACCCTTCTGGAAAACCACTCCTTGTTGAATCTGTTTAATATCCTGGAACTTCAATTGGCCGGTCTAGCCGTTGAATTACCCGAATCCGGAATCCATAAATATTCAAGATTCTGTCTGGATATCCTTCTTGAGTTATCGCGTATGGACATACGTGAACAACTTTCCGACATGCAGGCTCATTGCAAGAGCCTCCGGTCGCACCTGAACGATTTGAGAGGCACCTGCCAGGGTTCCAGAAAGATTCTGGATGGTTTAATTGAAACGACAAATATTGGTCACGCCAGGTTGGAGGAATTCCTGGATGAAAGGACCGATTGGAAACCCGTCTCCCGGAAATCCATTGAAAGCACGCTTCGGACATTCTTAGAGGCAACATCCACAGTAAGTGGGGAAAGGTTCGATTTTTCATTTTCCCCGGAACCTCAGAGGCAAAAATCTTATTGGATCGACTTCAAGTTCGGCATAAAGGAGGAAGAATTCGATGCTCCGAGCACCATAAATGATATAATTCGCGACTTGGTCAGTAACTCCAGAAAGTATTCGGAGCCTGGCAGTGCCATTAGAATTCAGATGGATCCTATCGCGCAAGGAGGCTTGAAGTTATCTGTTCGGGACGAAGGTATAGGTATACCCCCTGAGGAGCTTTCAACGGTCATACAATACGGTTACAGGGCATCAAATGCTTTTGACCGAAGAACCATGGGTGGAGGACTCGGCTTAACGAAGGCTTATCAGCTTTGCCGGTCGTTCAATGGACGGTTTATCATCGAATCGGAAATTGGAAAAGGTACCCTGCTTACTGTGACCTTTTTCCCGCCATCTTAATAATGGCATCCCGTAGGAGATTTGAACTCCTGTCGCCGGGATGAAAACCCGGTGTCCTAGGCCTGGCTAGACGAACGGGACACTTGAAAGATCATGCAAGCTAGGGTTCACATAGGGTCGCGCAAGCTTTTTCTAAAAAAAATTGCCTGCGCAACAAATATCCTCACCTTGAATCCTTTCCTGTTAAAAATGAGTCTGCATATGGATTACAACACGCTGCTAAAATCATTACCCGAAAAAGCTCTAAGAATTATCGAAGGCCTGCCATTTAAGAAAATTGGCAGCGGTAAGGTTCGGGAGATCTACGACACTGGAGACAATCTATTGCTCATCGCCAGTGACCGCCTGAGCGCATTTGATGTCGTCTTGCCGGATGGGATTCCTGGCAAAGGAATCATCCTGACCCAGATGAGTCTCCATTGGTTTCAGGAAACTCAAGGCCTGATCCAAAATCACCTTGTGGAAAACCATTCACAGGCGTTGCGCGAGGCCCTCAAGGATCATCCTGACCTGATTTCTCGTTCCATGCTTGTAAGAAAGCTTCAACCACTGCCGATGGAAGCTGTTGTAAGGCAATATCTGGCCGGAAGCGGTTGGAAAGACTACCTGCAAACTGGCTTTTTATTTGGACTCCCTGTTCCGGAGGGATTGAGAGAAAGCTCTCTCCTCCCATCGCCGCTTTTCACTCCGACAACAAAAGCTGAAGCGGGAACTCACGATATGCCGCTGACCCATGATGAAGGATCAGACTTGCTGGGACTGGATAGATTCAACGAAGTTAAGGATGTTAGTTTGAATCTTTTCGCACTTGGAACAAGGGCCGCCAAAGAAGCCGGTCTCATTCTGGCAGATACCAAATTTGAATTTGGAACAGATGAGGCAGGATCCCTGTTTCTAATAGATGAAATTCTGACTCCTGATTCATCCCGCTACTGGCCGGCCTCAGAATACCAACCAGGTCAGGCACAGACAGCTTATGACAAGCAATATGTGCGTGATTATCTGGAAACACTGGACTGGGACAAGACAGCCCCGGGACCAAACCTGCCGAATCGGGTGATTGAACAGACTCAAGCTCGCTATCTGGAGGCGGCACAAAAATTACTTCCTCAATAAACCATGTCCAATACAGACCATAAAGTTATTCTCACATGCGCTCAACCGTCGGGTCAGCTTCATCTCGGCAACTACTTTGGTGCCCTCCTGAATTGGGCCAGCATGATCGACGATTACGAATGTTTCTTTGGCATTGTGGATCAGCATGCGATAACTGCTCCATACGTACCGGCTGAATTGAGACAGGCCACCTACCGAAATCTTGCGCTTTATATTGCTTCGGGGCTGGATCCGGAAAAATGCCACCTCTTTTGCCAAAGTCACATTGTTGGTCACACGGAACTGGCATGGATTCTTGGATGCCTTTGCCCCATTGGGCAACTCGAGCGCATGACCCAATACAAGGATAAGACTCAGCGTCAGGATTCGGGATTCATCGGGTCGGGATTACTTAATTATCCGGTACTTATGGCCGCGGATATCCTTATCTACAACGCGGACAGGGTCCCTGTTGGAGAGGACCAGAAACAGCACGTCGAATTGTGTCGCGACCTGGCAATCAAATTCAACAACACCTATTCCGAGACTTTCAAGGTTCCAGAAGTCTACATTCCCAAGACAGGTGCCCGGGTGAGGTCCTTGCAGGATCCGAACAGGAAAATGTCTAAATCCGACGCCAACCAGTCCGGTTGCGTATATCTACTGGATCCTCCTAATATTGTCCGTAAAAAGATTCGATCGGCAGTGACAGATTCCGGCTCAGCGGTACGATTTGCCCAAGACAAACCGGGAGTTTCTAATCTCCTGTCAATAATGAGTGCATCCACCGGAAAATCTATTGAGGATCTGGAAAACGAGTTTGCTGGTTCACAATATGGGACCTTCAAGGATGCCGTTGCCGATGCGGTAATCACTGTGCTTGAGCCGATTCAGGCCAAATATGAAGAAATTCAAAAGGACAAGGCTTATCTGGATCGCATCTTCAGGGAAGGTGCAGGGGCTGCTCAAAAAAGAGCCAATAAGATCATGTCCAAAGTGTATAGGAAAGTGGGATTTGTTCCACGGACTTAGATCTCTACCTGATTTTAGTTGTTTCTAAGCCTTTTCAAGAATCCTCTCTGGCAAATGCTTTGGGGATTCATGCACGATTACCGGCATTTCATTATTCCCCTGATCGAGGAAACAGGAACAATTGGTTGTACCATTGATTGCTCATCTCCGCTTGAGGAAGAATTGTGGCTCATCTCGAAAGGAGAGTCCCGAATTGATTGGGAAATTGTCGCGATCCGCTCCAAAACCACGCATGGACTAAAATTCCTTTACGGGGAGAATGACCTGATAAACGCGCACCAACAAATTCCGGAATCCAGCTATTCATCAAAATTCCGGTATTTCACATCTTTCGAAAAAGGAACCAGTTATTTTGTCATGGAGCACCCCTCTCTGGTGACAATTTTTGATCAGATTGGCGAATCGGGGCAAGAGCCCGTCCTGGCCAAACCATCTCTATTCTCCCACTGGTATGGGAAATTGATCGATGCAAGTAATCTAGAGGTAATTCCTTCAATAATCAGCACGGAAACAGTCAATGATGGCTCTATTGAGGGATTTATTCGCTTTCTCAAAGACCTGCTGCGGTCCAAACCATCGGATTGGCATCTTGAGCCCAGAAAAAATGCCTGCCTCTCGCGACTTAGACATAATGGGCAAATGTCTGAAAACTCTGAATTCTCGGCCAAGCATGGCCAGTGGCTGACGAATTCACTCATGACCATTTCCGGAATTGAAGGGCATGCCCCCAATACAGCACTTGATGGAGCATTTACAGTACCGGGTGAGGATGGGACGAAAGTATCTTTGAGAGTATCCCTGATTCCATCTCTTTATGGGTATTCCATTGTCTGCAGATTCCTATACCCAGGCAAAAATTCGTGCCTTTCTCTGGAAAAATTAGGAGTTCATACGGAGCAAGAATTCTTGATAAATAAAACTTATCAGCAGGGTGAAGGGCTCTGGCTGATCTGCGGACCAACCGGCTCAGGCAAAACAACTACCCTGCACTCCCTGTTACAAATTTCCGTCAGTAATAACATGAAAGTGTTGGCAGTTGAGGACCCAGTGGAGCGCACAATCCCGGGCGTGCAACATGTTCAGGTGAATCACAAGCGCGGTGTTACTTTTGCCGCTGCATTAAAGTCATTTATGCGACAGGCGCCGGACAGCATCCTGATCGGGGAAATTCGCGATCCTGCCACAGCAGCAGTCGCTTTACAGGCTTCCTTTACTGGACATCAGGTCCTTGCCTCAATTCATGCAAGAAACAATCCTGGCATTCTTAATCGCCTTGAAGACTTACACCAGGACTGCGAATCTGTGAAATCAGCGGTGAAGCTGGTAATCCATCAACGTCTCATTCCAACACTCTGTAAGGTCTGCAAAACTCCCGAACCGATTCCGGAGGAGGTATCAAGGCAATTTCCTTTACTGAATAGCATTCCAGTCGGGCATCTCACGAAGGCAAATGGCTGCGATTACTGTATTGGCGGCTTTTCTGGAAGAACTGGAATCTTCTGTGTAAGCGACCTTTCATCAGGTGAAAACACAGAGAAAGTACTTCAGAACGAAGCCATGAACCTTCTTTTAAGTGGCAGAACAAGCCTGAAAGGAGCAGTTTCCTTCCTTCCTGAGGTTCTTCGCCCAAATTTCCTCTTCCACAACTGTAAGGATTTTGCTAATTACCAGCTAGCACACACTCGTTGATCGCCTTTAATCAGATTAAACCTCATCAATATTATTTATGAATATGGAAGCAGCAAAACCCTTGGATTGTCCCTATGAAATGAACGACCTGTTGGAACTGATGGTGGAGCAGGAGGCCAGTGACCTGCATCTTCAGGTAAATCAGTCTCCGACACTTCGGATCAGTGGATCCATGGTTCCCGTGGATGGCCCTCCTTTAAGAGCGGTTGATACAAAGGTCTTAATGGAAGCTATTACATCCGACTCCATGAAGGAGCAGTTAAAGACCCGTGGTGGTGCGGATTTCGGTTTCGCATACTTGGATCGTGCTCGTTTTCGTGTAAGTGTAATGAAGGCCAAGGGCAACTATGGCATGGTTTTGAGAACCATCCCATACGAGATGTTCAGCTTGCGTAAAATAGGCCTTCCAGACCACATCAGGGATCTTCTCACGCGACCCCGCGGATTGATTCTTGTTACCGGTCCAACCGGTTCTGGTAAGTCGACTACCCTCGCTTCCATGGTCAATTGGATTAACGAAAACAGGGATGGGCACATTATTACCGTCGAGGACCCAATTGAGTATTACCACAACCATAAACATTGTATTGTTACGCAGCGGGAAGTCGGTAATGACACCCCGTCTTTCTCTGAAGCCCTGAGAGGTGCTTTACGTCAGGACCCGGATGTAATTCTTGTTGGTGAAATGCGTGACCTGGAAACAATCGAAGCCGCGGTATCTGCTGCAGAAACCGGGCACTTGGTCTTCGGAACCCTGCACACGACTGGTTCGGCCAGAACGGTTGACCGTATTGTGGATGCTTTCCCGGACGCTACCAAGGACCAGATCAGGACACAACTTGCTTCATCAATTGTGGCCGTTATATCACAGGTATTGCTCAAGAAGAAGGGCGGCGGTAGAATTGCGGCATTTGAAATCATGGTCACTACGACCTCTGTTGCCTCTCTGATCCGCGAGAACAAAACTTACCGGATCACATCTGAGATCCAGACCGGTGCTCAACACGGGATGATCACATTGGATGCCCACTTGGCCAGTCTGGTTAACCGGGGAATTGTTGAAGCGGATGTGGCACTTGAGAAAGCGCAGTCCCCATCTGAATTAAAACAGAAATTCCGCGACGCCAATATCCCATTTACGGAAATTTAATCCAATATCTTTCCACTTCTTATGCGGGATCCTTTTCCTTATGAATCTAACGTTTCATTGATTAGGAATACGCTGGTCCCAGATCCAATCTTGCCGCAGGAATGGGAACGTGTATTGGAAGACTGGTATCGTGCGGGGAAAAACAGTACCCTGCTGGAACATCTGGCAAAAACGTTGCTCAGTGAAAATGAACTCCTGGATATTCTGGGAAATCATTTAGGGGTGCAGATTTGCCGGGATCCAGTATTCCGCGAGGCAGATAAGTTGGATGCAATTGGGCACATGTTGCATAACCATGGTTTCAGGATTCTCGCAGAAAAAAATGGCATCCGATACCTCACTGGTGGTCTATCAATGAACCCAGACCTCAGCCCTTACCTTGGTACAGCAGATAGTTCATGGGAATGGATTCTTGTTTCCCCGCTGCGCCATCAGGACAATGCTGATATTGTTAAGGAAGAGCCCGCTCAAAGCTCAACCCGCTATGGATTGTCTGCTTGGTTGGAGGAACTGATCAGCAGTTTATGGTCAAACGGTGCACAGGATATCCATTTTGAAAGGGATGAAGATAACCTGACTATACGAGTCCACAATGCACGAGAAATGCAAACCGTTGGCGTATGGTCAGACAATCGAGCCAATTCGGTAACCCGACTGCTTTGCACATGGGCGGGTCTGACTAATTGGGACCGAAACAGTTTTGTCGATGGGCGTTTAACAATAAAGCATCACCTGAACTCTTTGGAATTGAGAATATCCATTGTCCCAACTGTAAACGGAGAAAGCATTGTTCTCCGTGCCCCCTCCGCCTCCATTTCGCATTGTAATCTAAAGGCATTGGGACTTCCCAATCCATTAATTGAGCAGATTCTCGATGCTGCCCTGCATGATCCGGGATTGATCATCTGCACAGGGCCCACAGGAAGTGGGAAAACGACCACTTTATATGGAATCCTCCATGAATTGAAGCACGCGAATTTAAAAATCCTGACGATTGAAGACCCTGTAGAGCAGAAGATAGACTTCGCTGTTCAGAGTTCTGTTAATGTTATCTCCAACTGGACCTTCGATCGGGCAATACATGCCTATCTGCGTCAGGATCCAGACCTTATCATGATTGGGGAAATTCGTGATGGTGAATCGGCCGAGGCTGCCTGTCGGGCCGCATTGACTGGACATTGTGTCATTACCAGCATGCATGCGGGTAGTGACCAAACCGCTCTTCAACGCCTTTCCGCATGGGGAATTCCGAAGGGATTAATAAAGGAAACAGTTCGATTGATAATCAATCAGCGCCTTGAAAAAAGTTCCCGGAACAAGGCGTTATCCGCCATGTTTCGATGGCGAGATTACAAAGATACGGGAGTCTCTCTGGCTACTTAAGGCGCTTTACCTTCACCCGGGATCCGAATCCCTTGACCTTAAGGAAATAAGCGCCAAACAATCCCTTTTCAAGGGTGACGGTTGGATCCTGTAAACGAACAGAGAATTTGTCTCGTTCGATCTGTTTCCATACCTGCCCGTTTTCCAGCTCAAAAACAGTATTACCGGACCATCCACTGAACGATCCCATAATACGAGAACTCAACTCCTTGGGTTCCGGACGAATCCGATCCACATTTCGTTGGATTTTCTCAGCTGCGCCAAATCGGTCATCTCCCACGGGGATAATTTCCGCGACAATCTTTTCCTTTTCCTCCTCCACTTTTCCCGACAACCAGTCGGACAAGTACGCCAGCTCTTCAGCGCTTAACTTGTCCAATCCAGCTTTCTCAAATGCTTCAGCAGACATCTGGTCTTTTAAGGTCTCGGCATAAGACAAGGATCCAAAGGGGATCAACCCAAAGAGAAGGACAAGATTCAGGCTGTAGAAAATTTTCATATACGTATGTTTTTAATGTGTATGGAATACCTTTACCATCCTTGGGTCACTCTTTCAAGGAATGCATCAATTTCATTATAAAGATCAATTCGGTTATCCTCATCCGCCATCGAATGAGCTTCTTCTGTCCGGATAATATCAGTGACATCTTTGCCAAGGCGTTTGAGCCTCCGGATGAGCATCCTGGATTGCTCAATATCAACATTTCTGTCCCGCAGTCCGTGATACACGAATACCGGATCATCAATCTTTTCCAGATAGTTAATCGCGCTCCACTCTTCCAGGTTTTCTTTATCTTCGGGAATTTTCGGATCCCCGATTCGACGGAGCCAATGTTCATATCCCTCTTCTCTGTCCCACTGATTATAGGTATTGATGTGCTCAACTAGATCGACTACCCCG
>JAUVDD010000054.1 GCA_030595525.1 Puniceicoccales bacterium | reverse complement strand
GAGGGATTCCCGTTCCCAGTAGCCTTTGATTGGGCGTCCCATTGAATCCAATTTGTCAGAAAAAGATTCCGGACAGGGGCAGTAAATATCAATTTGAATACCTTTAGTATCTAGTTTTCTAAGCAAGGCCTCCTGGCGTTTGCTGAGATTTAAAATGCCCGCGAGCAATATTCTCCTGAATGGGAATTCGGAAACAATTTCCTGAAAATTCTCAAGGAAGAATATATCCGGATCAATAAGCCTTTGGGAATTTAGTTGTTTTAAATAGGCTGCTTCAATTGATGCCAGAGCATTCCAACGCTCGGGATCATGTAGAGATCCAGACTTTGATATGCTTAAGAAACTTGAATTCTCTTCCACGATCCTGGCTCTCAATCGCATGAACTGTTCAGCGATTTCATAGGTCCAATCGTCTCGACTAAATTCGTTTGCTGACGGAAAAATCGGTTTTAGAATTTGTTTTCCAGCATCCTGGATCACCTTTTTCCATGCGAATAAGCACTGGGTTGGCGTTGCTACCTCCTCCCTTTCTGAAAGACGGCCAAAATACTGGGCAGGTGTTATGCAATTCGGCGGATGAAAGGCTTCCATCTCTTCTGTATCCGAAAACAGTTCATTCTCAAGATGCCTACCGGCTCGAGCACTGGGGACCCATATCAGGATGTCATCATATGAATTTCCTTGTCCACAATCAGTTAGTAATTGCTGACTGAATTCGAGGATAAAGGGTTTATTCCATCCCAGGAAATGTCGTTTGATGCCCATTCAATCGAAGTCTTTAGATTCGGCATCAGAATCGGTCAATTACTTCCACGAAATAAGGGAAGTTCCTTGATCTTTTTTGGTTCCTGGAAAATGAAAAGGCCCGGTGCTAAACCGGGCCTTTTCTCATAAATCCTGTAAGGAAGGATCAGGCAGATTGTGCCTTGGGGATATCTGCCGGGATCTCCACATCGTGGGTATGCTTGCGTTTTTGCACACGAAGCCGCGAACGGCGTCGGAGCATACGATCCAGCTTGTTTTCCAGCAGATCTATCGACTTGTACAAGTCCTCCGAGGCAACATCCGCAAAAAGAGGTTTTCCTTTAATTTCAATCATGCCTTTGGCGTGGAAGGAAGACTGGATTGTTTGATCCGTGCTTAGTTCCACTCGTATTCGAATAATGTGATGTTCATGTTCAAATAGTTTCGAGATCTTTTCGATTACCATTCTCTTTAGAGCTGCCGTCAGATTGAGGTTATGTCCGGAGATAATGATATCGTTTGTCCGATCATTCATGATTTTTTATCCTTTTTTTGTATGGTTTTTGTACGTTCCCTACTTGCGACTGGTTCCCGGGAACAAGGTATTCCAGTAAAACGGTTAAATTGGGGGCGGTTTGGGTACATTTTACTTTATAAATCGCCATCGTCCTCGGGCGAATGTACCGTGATCCAATTGAAATCTTCTAGTGTCACAGACTCGGATCAATAAAACCATAACCTTTGTAACTTTACTGTAGCAAAGGGTACAAATATTGCAACATTTCTCTGTTTAAAAAATTGTGAAAAGTCAGAACCACCCAGCACAAAGTCCGGAAGCACCCCTGGTGAATCCTGATGAATTGGAAAATTGGATACTAGAAGAGGATGATGATCTCATGATTCTGAATAAACCAGGCTGGTTGGTCTGCCACCCTTCCAAGAACGGTCCATGGTCCAGTCTGGTTGGGGCGATCCGCGAATCGAGGGGTTTTGACAAGATACACCTGGTAAGCCGATTGGACAGGGAAACTAGTGGTCTTATGATCCTCGCGAAGAACCACAGGACCGCCAGCCGGCTGCAGACAGCATTTGCAAAACGCAATACAAGGAAGCGCTACCTGGCAGTACTTAAGGGACACTTAGAGGAAGAACGCTTCACTGAGAGTAATCTGGAAAAGGATCCTGATTCACCGGTTGTGGTCCAGCAACGAGTCAGTTTTGGAGGTCGCGGTAAATCTGCAGAGACCCAATTCCGTCCTCTGGAGAAATGGGGAGAAAACACCTTGGTTGAAGTGATCCCTATCACGGGTAGAAAGCACCAAATCCGGGTCCATGCAGCGTGGTTGGAGCATCCTGTGATTGGTGACAAGATCTATGGTGGCGATCCGACTCTCTATCTGGAATTCATTGAGTCCGGATGGACTGACCGTCTGGAAAAGGAGCTTATTTATCCCAGACAAGCATTACATGCACAATGTATTGAGGTCTGGGGAGATGATTTTTCCTTTAAATGGGAAGCACCCTGCCCCTTCGAAGAAGAAGGATTAAGGACCTAACCCTGCTCAGGAAGCTCTTCTTCAACGACCCAGACCACGGTCCAACCACTGGGCTCATCAATATAAACAATCGATGTGGCATTCTCGAGTTCTGTTTCGACCATATAAACGGATGCATCCAATCCCAGCAACTCAGACTGATCCCCCATTTTCCGAATTGGGAACCAAATCCCCATGCCCAAGGCCAGAATAGCTGCTGCTGCTGTGGCATATCTTGGAAAACGAAGAACCTTTGCTTGGGATTCCCCTTTTTGGGAATTGATCCTTTCCTTCAGGTTTTCCCAGTGTGCACCATTTTCCGCTCCGGGAACATGCGCACCTTTCAAGGCATCCGACATTTCCTGAAGCTTATTCCAGTAAGCTTTTGCTTCAGGATCACGCTCCAACAACGCCAATATTTCCTTTTTCTCAGCGTTGCTGACCTCTCCATCATGGAGGGCGGCAATTCGAATGGCGGTTTCCTTATTCATTTGTGAACTATTACAAGTTGAAGAAAAGAGGACGGATCGTCGAGATCCGTCCTCCATCAGGGGGCATTATTTTTTAATCACGATAGGAACCATGACGGCTATTGCCATTGTAGGATACCCAGACTTTCTCGGGTTTGCTGGTGTAATATCCTGATTTCCATATGCGGACATGGTCTCCACACCTATTCCGTACAAATTCCCAATGGCCGGGGATCCAGACCCGCACATGACGGATTTCCCAGTGGCCACTTTTTCTGTGCCCGTAGTTTGAACAGGCCGGGCAAGCATAGCGCCCATGACTGTGACACCGGCTACCACTATAGTGAGAATCCCCATAATGCCTGCTACCGGTTGATATTCGCACACTTCCGTTGTAGTGATGATCATCGCGATTTTCGATAACTACTCCGGTGATGATTCCTGCAAGAAATCCACCGATTGCGGCAATTGCTTCATCATTGCCATAAGACTTACCCGTGAATAATCCGAGGGCGATCATGGTAACGATTATGTAGCGAATTTTTGTTTTCATTGTTCAGGCTTTCGTTGAATTCATCCATTGAACGAATCCTTCAGGTCCATTATTCAATTATTTCACGGAAAAAACTTAAATTCTTCGGAAAAGACTGGGCAAAAGGGTTCCAAATGACGAAATTCGTATTTTTACGATAATGAATTCATTTCGAGCAATTGAATGCGAAGTCAGTGTCCGGGCGGATATCCAGAAAGTCTGGGATGCCTGGGGCAATGGTGGACAATGGGAAAATGCGTATAATTACTTTTTCAGAGCCTGGCCGAAAACTGTCCTTCCCCGGCTCAAATACAGTTTTGAAATTGCTCTTGTCGATTGGAGCAATCCCCCACAATTTTAAATCCCCCCCTAAATGACTATTAAGAAACTAATTCTTCCCATCGCAGTGATTGCTGCCGCAGGTATTGCGGCAAGTTTTTTGTATGAGCGTCCTGCGGCGAGTAATTTCTCCAATTTACAACCAATTCTGGACCAATTTGCGGCGCCTGGAATGGAGTATGCCTCTCCCGCCATATGTACAACAGAGTGTCATCAAGAGATTCTTGAAGAATGGGAAAACTCCCATCATGGGTTGGCTAATGCACCTATAACTGAAATTGATCGCGAACGATTGCATGAAAACGAAGGACTCCTGTTGGCAAACCGGGGAATGCATTGGAAACTAAAGCCAGACACGCCCGTTCTGTCGGAAGATGGTCCGGAGAAATTCCCTGAAATGTCGCTGCCTGATTATCCTGTTGTGGGTACAATCGGAATCACTCCGTTGATCCAATACCTTCTTCTGGCAGAAGATGGACGTATACAGACGCATGATGTGGCCTGGGACGTGAATGAGAAAGAATGGTTTTCTGTATTTGAAAGGGATGACGATCCGGAGGATCCGCGTGTTCCGGGTGAATGGGGACATTGGTCTGGTCAAGGAATGAACTGGGACGCGAATTGTGCCTATTGTCACATGACGGAATACGAAAAAAAGTTCGATCCCATCACCAACACTTACAGCCGCACTTGGTCACACATGGCCATCACTTGTATCCAGTGTCACCCGAAGATGAATGTCCATATGGATCAGATTCGCAATGGTAACAATGAATTCAAGGAAACCCTGACACCTCGTCAAATGATGGAATATTGTGCGACATGCCACGCTCGGCGTGACCAATTGACCGCGGATAAGTTCGTTGCTGGAGACGTTTTTGAAGACCATTTCCAACTGACTCTAAATGATATCGAGGGAATTTACTTTCCTGACGGTCAAGTTATCGGTGAGAACTACGTTTACGGTTCGCTCACGATGAGCAAGATGGGGCATGCGGGTGTAACTTGCATGGATTGTCATGATCCTCATACAACTGGGTTCATTCTTCCAGTTGAAAATAATGCGTTGTGCCAACGCTGCCATGGGACTGGTCTGAAAATAGGTGACATTGAAGCCCCGAAGATTGATCCCCTGGCCCACAGTCATCATAAAGTAGATTCTACTGGAAACATCTGCGTTGAGTGCCATATGCCCCATACGTATTTCATGGGTCGTGATCCTCGTCGCGATCACTCTTTCAGTCATCCGGATCCAAGACTGAATATTGAATTGGGGATTCCTGATGCCTGTACCAAATGCCATGCAACTGAGGGAGTTGAATGGAATCTTGAATACGCTGAAAAATGGTATGGACCGGACATGAACGAGGAGCGCCGAATAAAGGCTCATTTGATGCAGGACATCTGGGATGGTGCAGAGGGAGCAGCAGAAAGATTGAAGATTGCGATCCGGGCAGAAGAGAATCGTTACTGGAAATCGACATTCATCTCCATGTTGCAGTATGTGCCGGGTGATCAGGAAATATTCGAAATTCTGCATGAAGCAGTGAAAGATCCGGAGCAGATGGTCCGGACGACAGCCATTCGACTTCTGGGAACAGCAAATCTCGGGGAGACGGAAAAGGAAGCTCTTTTAAATGATCCGATCCGAAGTGTACGGTTAAGTGCAGCATTATCGACTCCCGGAATGGAGGGTCTGTCGCCAGAACTGGATAAAGAGCTGGTCGAATACATGACTCACACAGCCGACTCCCCCATGGGATCTTTGCGGTTGGCTTCGTACTACAGTTCCCGGGGAGACAATGAGAAGGCAATACAACTCACCAAACAAGCTGTCGAATATGAGAAATTAAATCCTGAAGCATATCGATTGGCTGCCATCCAATTACACAC
Source organism: Puniceicoccales bacterium (assembly GCA_030595525.1). Lineage (GTDB taxonomy): Bacteria > Verrucomicrobiota > Verrucomicrobiia > Opitutales > Oceanipulchritudinaceae > Oceanipulchritudo. Next base: position 3,050 of record JAUVDD010000054.1, on the reverse strand, counting down.
AAACGGCGATACTGAAGGTGCTTTTGAACATTTGAACCAGGCATTAAGAATTGATGCGAATCAGCCACTGGTGCATTTCAATATGGGATTGCTCTTCGCCGAAATAAATAATCAGGACAAAGCGATTTCGCATTTAAATCAGGCCATCCATCTGCAACCGGATTATGAGGATGCGTGGTACAATCTGATTGTGATGTATTGGCAGGTAAACCAGATTCCAACGGCACGCACAAAGTTGATGGAAGCGCTTCAGAACCTTCCAAATAGCCAACGCCTGTTGCAACTGGCTCGTCAGATGCCTCCCGGAACCAACTAGGAAAAACTGATCAGGCCTATTCAATAACCAGAATCAAGTCCCCTTTAGCGAGGATCTGGTTCTGGTTCACTTCGATGGATTTAACGATTCCTGCTTTGGGTGAGAGGATTTCATTTTCCATTTTCATGGCATCAAGGATTCCCAAAGGTGTGCCGGCTTCCACTTTTTCACCGACTCGTACCGTGATCTCAACCATTTGGCCTGGCAGATTGGCGTGGACCTCCCCGCTTATATCGCGTTCGGGTACCTGTGGTTTAAAGCGGGTTGATGCAATCTTGGAAATTTCCACGTCGAACGGAACTCCCTTCAGGAATACCCTGACAGGCATCCCATCACCTCTTCGCTCTACCTCAATTGGCACAACTTTGTGATCGATCAATAAAGTCATAATTGTGCCATCATCCTTTACTTTTCGGATGGCCACATCGTGACAGCTCTTGTCGACAGTTATCTCGAAAGGTTTTCCGGTATCCATTTTTCTATCAATGGAAACGGCATGCTTTTTCTGGCAGTAAACGCTGTATTTCATCTTGGACGGCGGGGTTTGCGTGGTTTCAACCAGCGGGTTGCTGCTCCCAGGACGGATTGTGCGTTATCATCTGTTTCGAGGACTTCCATTCGCTTCAGCGTTTCGCCATCGCTATGCAATGCCAACGAAGCAACCAAGGCAGCAATTTCTGAATCCTTGGCAGATTTCAATGACTCTATAAATTGATTTCGCTTCTCAGGATTCTTCATATGCTCCGGAGAGAGCGTTCCATCCCTGAAAGCGTCAGACTTCATAACACCTCGCATGAGAGGAATGTTTGTCTTGAGTCCTTCCACAAAGAATTCTTCCAATGCAATCCCCATCTTAAGGATGGCTTCATCCCGGTCACGGCCGCGAACCAGTAGCTTTGCAATCATTGGGTCATAGAACGGAGATATTTTCGCTCCACTGGAAATGGATGTCTGGAGGACGACTTCTTCCCCGAATGGAAGATATAGTCGATCCACCTGTCCTGGAGATGGGGCAAAATCGTTTTCTGGATCTTCAGCGTAAATGTATGTATTGATTACGTGCCTGTCACAGGAAAACTCATTTCTACGCATGTTCAATGGCTCCCCTGAAAGAAGACGGATCTGTTCCTTTAGGAGATCAACACCTGTTAGCAAAGTAGTAGCTGTATGTGAAGGCTGGATGTAACCATTGATCTCAAGAAAATACGCTGTACCATCGCTGATCAGGAACTCTACGGATGCAAAACCGAATACGCCAAGCCGTTCACACAGAACCCGAATTTCCGACTGCAGTTTGGTGCGAAGAATCCGATCGATAAATGGTGAAGGCGTTTCAAGCACAAGTTTTTGGAATCGTCTCTGCAAAGGGCATTCCAATTCAGGGAAGACCGTAGTCCGGCCGGCTTCATCTCGTAGGACCGGAAACTCGATATGCCGAGGATCCGACAAATATTGCTCAAGGAAGACTTCCGGTGAGTTCATGAAGAACTTCCTACAGGTCGCTTGCACATGCTCGAATGCACTTTCCAGACGACGCATGTCGGGGATCACTTTCATCCCAATTCCGCCGTAACCATGTGCAGCCTTCATTACTAGAGGGAAATTCAGGCTTTTTGCCGCTGGTTCCAGGCGCTCACGGTCACTGAATACTTCGGATCCCTTTAAAACGGGGAGTCCAGCCCGCATTGCTGCCTCTTTTACTTCGTGCTTGTTGGAAAGATTGAATTTTCCCTCCACTCGCGGAGCTATCAGCTTGATACCTCGGCGCTCCAGTTCACGTGCAAACTTTCCATTCTGCGCAAGAAAACCATAACCGGGATGCACGGCATCAACCTTCAAATCTTCCGCTAACTGGACAATTTGTTCCAGATCCAGATACGGTCGAATACGAGGATCGTTAATCTTGATCTCATATGCCTCGTCAGCGTTACGCACGCCCGCACTGTCACGGTCATCACCCTCATAAACTGCGATGGCGGTCGCACCCAACTCCTTAATTGCGCGAACGCAGTTTGCCTGGATTAGACCACGATTTGCTACTAATACTCGCTTAAACATTCACGATCCTTTTTGCAGGTTATAGAGGAATATTCCCGTGTTTGCGGTTTGGTCGATCCACTTCCTTGTCGCTCAATGACCAGAGATACTGGCGAATCACATTCCCGGTTTCACATGGCTCTATGACATCGTCTACATACCCAAGTGAGGCAGCCATTTGTGGATTGGCGAATTTTTCAATATAATCCTCTTCAAGTTTTTTGGCGGTTTCAACCTTGTCATCGGCTGCACCGATTTCTTTACGGAAAATAACATTAACCGCTCCCTTTGGTCCCATCACAGCAATTTCTGCTCCCGGCCAAGAGACAACCATATCGGCTCCAAGATGCTTTGAGCACATGCAAATGTATGCTCCGCCGTAGGCCTTCCGCAATATAACAGTCAGCTTCGGGACGGTCGCTTCGCTGTATGCATATAACAGTTTGGCACCGTGGCGGATAATTCCTGCATATTCCTGGTCCACTCCCGGGAGAAAGCCGGGGACGTCGACCAGAGTTAGCAAAGGAATATTGAATGCATCGCAAAACCGCACAAACCGCGCTGCTTTGTCCGATGCGTTCACGTCGATACAACCTGCCAAATGTTTCGGATTGTTTGCTACAATTCCTGTACTGATTCCATCGATACGGGAAAATCCGATGATGATGTTGGATGCGTAATCCGGTTGCAGTTCCAA
>JAUVDD010000249.1 GCA_030595525.1 Puniceicoccales bacterium | reverse complement strand
CTGGAACTTTTGAAAAAGACATAACTTGGGGTGACAGGAACTTCGAAATAGATGGGGAGTATAACGCAAAATTCGATGTACTCGTCGCACGGCTGGGATTTACCTATGATATATTTGATAAGGAAGCCTGGACCTTGGGGTTCACCATGGGTGTTCATATGTCGGAAATGACTGCCGCTATAGCTACGCCAACCTCAATCAACAATAGAGCCATTTATGACGATGAAGCAACAGCCAGCACGGGGGGCATTTTCCCTCTTCCAAATTTCGGCCTGAGTTATCGTCATATGATTACCCAGAACTGGATGTTTTCTTCGCGACTGGATCTGTTCTTTTTAGAGGTTGATGATTTGGCTGGTGAGCTTCTTAGCGGAGAAGTGGCAGTGCGCTATTTCTTTGGTGAAAAAACACGTTGGGGAGTTGGCGCTGGATACAAGGTTTTCTCTCTTGATATGAGTTTCGATCGTTCAGATTGGAACGGTGGTGCCAACATAGCCTATCACGGTCCAAAGGTTTTCACCTCGGTGAGTTGGTAGCATAAGCTGTTTCAGGAAATAAATAGCTAGAGAATATTTACTATGATAGAATTTATGAAAACACTATCTACAATCCTTGTTTCATGTATGATTTTGCCATTCATGCATGGCCAGAAATCGAACGACTGGACCTATGGGTTCGAAGTCTACGGCATGGCGGCCAGTATTGAAGGTGATGCTTCTATCGGGCGCATTCAAGGTGCACCCGTGGATGTCGGATTTGATCAGATTCTGGAAACCCTCGACCTTGCGGCGATGCTTCACTTTGAGGCGATGAAAAACAACCGATGGGGATTCTATGTTGACTACAGTTTCATGGACCTTGGAGCTAATCTTCAGAATAGTCGAGGAGGCATACTTGATGCGGACATTCGTCAGGGGATCATGGAAGCGATGGTTGTCCGACGGTTAACCAACGGGAAGAATACATTCGAAGTATACGGAGGTCTTCGCTGGTGGGACATGGACTTGGATGTAATCCTCGATCCTGTCTTGTTGCCGGGGACAGCAAATCCAAGTGTGCAAGAGGACTGGATCGATATCGTTGTTGGCGGACGGATACTTGTCCCACTGAGCGATCAATGGACATTAACGGGTCAGCTTGATCTGGGTGGATTAGGAATCGAGTCCGACTTTACATTATCCGCATCCTTAGGCGTTCAGTACTGGATGACAGAAACCATGGTATTGGATATTAAATACAAAGCTCTCTGGGTTGACTACGAAAGTGGAACGCTGGGATCTCCAGGTAGTTTTGCCTACGACACCGTTACCCATGGACCGTATGCCGGTGTAATCTTCAAGTTCTAGGGCACATCAATCATTTTCTTCAGAGCCGCAGGAAAATCACATGAGAACGGCTCTGGGTGTAAGCGTATTCTTGATACTACTAGGGGGTGCGAATACTTCCCCTGGGCAAGTCATTGTTCGGGATGTTGAGGATTCTGCTGCGACAGAGCCGAGTGTTCTCTGGGCGCCCTATGCATTCTATTCAGAGACCTTTGACCTGAGTGTTGGAATAGGGGGGATCATTTCCGGATTGTGGCAGGAACAGATGACAATTTATGGTACTGCTTTCCATACGAAGAACGATTCCACCCGTGTGTGGATGGGTGCATATGATATCAGGGTCCCAGGCACCGATCGGTTGTTTCTTTCCCCGGAAATATTCTATACCCATTATTCTGAAGTTAGGGCCTACATCAGTGGCAATCCGGCATTCCCGTTTCAACAGTCCGGTTCAAATGATTCACATCCGGAAAATTTTGTTACTGGTGAAGCAGATAACACCAACGCCAGACTCTTATTTCGGTATGTTCTTCCAATCGGTTTGGGCAAAAAGCAAATCGTCAATCGATACATTACAGATGGTGGAATTCTTAAGGAGACCAAACAGGAGAAACACGGATGGAATCCCATTAAACATGGGCGAAGTTATTTCATATTTGAGCCGTTTTATGCGGACCAGCGAATCGAGTTCGATACAGGGGAACGAACTCTCCGCAGCAATGGATTGCGACTTGAGTTGCGTCACGATAATACGGATTTCACACTGAATCCAACCCGGGGAAGCAAGCAACAATTTGTGATCTCGCGAGACTTTGGATCATTCAAGAGTGACAATCCCTGGACGCATTGGGAATTCGATTACCGCAAGTACATCTCTCTCGGGGAAACCCTCTTTGCCCGGCAGCAAGTCCTTGCTTTTAATTTTGTCGTTTCTGATACCCCGACTTGGAAAACTACAACCACGGAAGATGAGGCGATCCTGATTCAAAACCGTCCTCCTTATTATGATGGGTCATCACTTGGGGGATGGGATCGAATGCGGGCCTATCCGGATAACCGATTCAATGACCGGTCAGCTGTCTACTATGGAATTGAATACCGGATGATTCCCCAATGGAATCCGCTATCTGACCTGTCATTTGCCGGAATACCGCGAATTGACTGGTGGCAATGGGTCCTGTTTGCAGAAGCCGGCCGGGTCGCGGGAGATTTCGATCTATCGAACCTCCATAACGATTTGCATACAGACGTCGGTTTTGGTTTACGTGTATACAGCGAGGGAATAGTGGCTCGACTGGATTTTGCCTTTGCCAGCGAGGGCTGGGCTGTCTTGGCTATGGTGGGGCATCCGTTTTAAACGTGATATCCAAATTGTTATGATAGAAGAAGAACCGATGAAAGTGAATTTCTTCAAACTTCGATCCATTTCAATTGTTCTCTTTCTTGCTTGTGCATTGCGACTCAATGCATCTGTCGAACCAGTCCTTTACGATTTGCCTGATGATGCTGACGCGAGGTCTGGATGGAAACTGAACGACATCGATTTTGTGGTGATGCCTGTTCCCATATCCAATCCGACAATCGGTACCGGACTTGGAGTAGGTGCTATGAGTATATACCAATTGGATGAAACCTCTCCCGCTTCCTCCACAACTATTGGAGGCATGTACGTGGATTCCGGAAGCTGGGCAATTGGAGGCGTGACAAATGCCTACTTTTCGGATGATCGTTACCGATTAACCGGGGGTGGTGGCTATGGGGATGTCAATATTGATTTCTTTGGTATCGGTGATAGTGCGGGTGATCGTGGCATCGCGGTTCCACTCAATCAAAAGGGGGTAGCCGGCATGGGCTGGTTTTTATTTCGTCTTCGGGAAAACCTGTATGTGGGTACCGGTCTCCGGATGATTTCCTTGAAGACGGCGGTTACGATCAGCCCGGAGGATGTTCAAATAGAGCTTCCTACTTTGGATTTTGATCTAACCAGCATCGCACTTGGACTTAAACTCCAATATGATTCCAGGGATAATCCATTGAATCCCAAAACTGGCACCTATTGTAACCTGGAGGTTTATCTCAACAATGAATCCCTGGGCAGTGATCGTAATTACCAAATTTACGACTTTGAATTAAATTCATACTGGCCAATATCAGAAAACATGATTCTGGCCGGGCGAGTCCGCGCACAATCCACCGATGGGGATGTTCCCTTTTATGATTTGGCGTTGTTTGGAGCAGGAAATGACTTGAGAGGATATATCGGTGGCCAATATCGTGACCGCATCCTGATG
>JAUVDD010000255.1 GCA_030595525.1 Puniceicoccales bacterium | reverse complement strand
GGGGTATCTTGCCAAACTGACAAATGCTCCTAGAATGCGCTGTATGGACAGTGGAACCTACGAATCCGACGAACTGCTACATCAATACTTGTTGTTTCATTATGGTACCGATCAGGAGCAAATGCCTTGGCCCTCTGGTCCTACCCAAGCGCTGGAGTTTCCAGTGAGATGTGTCCGTGAAGGGGTGAAACCAGAACAACTCCCATTGAGGAATCGTGCTCTTGATGTTGGATGTGCGGTCGGTCGGGCCTCGTTTGAATTGGCCAAGCTGTTTGGCGAGGTAATTGGTATTGATTACTCCCATGCTTTTATCGAAGCCGCGACATCCCTTTTGAATTCAGGTGAGCATCCATTTGAGATCAAGGAGACCGGTGCCATTACGTCCAAGTCGATTGCCAGGGTGCCTTCAGGAGTTTCCGGCCAACTCAGATTTGAACAAGGCGATGCCCAGGACCTTCGCTCCGGTCTTGGTCAGTTTGATTTTGTTCTCGCAGCCAATCTTCTTTGCCGCCTTGCACATCCCATGTGTTTTCTGGAAACCCTGCCAAATTTGGTTCGTCCGTCAGGGCAGTTGGTTATTACGACCCCAAATACCTGGTTGGAGGAATTTACCGCTCGAGAATTCTGGCTTGGAGCCACTCCTGAAACCGGTGCTCCTCTTGAGGCCATCCGGGATTATCTAGAGCCCACTTTTGTATTGGATAAAGTCTGGGATATGCCATTTCTTATTCGAGAACATCATCGCAAGTATCAATGGTCGGTTGCCCAGGCATCCCGCTGGATTCGTAAGGATTGATTCGAGAATAAAATGGAGATTATTGACATCCCTCTGGAAGGACGGGCCGATTTGCAGGACCTGAAGGCATTTCTTGCCGCGTGCAAGGAATCTGCCATCGAGGATAACCATTTGAAAATCGCCAGTATCACCTTATCGGTTCGGCACATTGATCCACTTGCTGTTCTGGATTCTATCTACGAAGGAGATTCCCATCACTTCTATATGGAAAACCGCTTTCGCGAATGGGCGGTTGCTGGTGCTGAAGCAGTTGTTTCAGGGAATTGGAGCACCCAAAACCGATTCAAATCTGCAAAGGGATTCGCGCAGGAGCTGGATCAACACATCATCGCCATTGGAGATCTGAGTCTTCCGTTTTCAGGGCCGCTATTCTTTGGGGGATTCACGTTTTTGGATGATGTTGATCCCGATGAGCCTTTCCCGGGAGGGATGGTCTTTATTCCTCAGTGGCAAGTTGCCAGGTCGGGGAATCAATACATTGCAGTGGCAAATGCCCGCATAGAGGGTGATACTGATACGGATGCGATTGCCGAGAGGATTTGGGGAGCGCATGAGAAATTCACTACATATGAATACGAGCGACCAGAACAGGCTCCCGTTTATCACATTCTTGAGGAACGGGAAGTAGGGGGTGAACAGGCGTTTGTGGATAACGTGCAACGGGCTTTAAAACAAATCTCTGATGGACAGTACGCAAAGGTAGTGCTGGCTCGGGCTCTGGATCTCGTTTTTGATAATCCATGTCAGCCGTTGAGGATTTTGAACCGGTTGCGTCAAGATTACCCGAATTGTAATACTTTTTCACTACAGAGGGAAACGGGTACCAGTTTCATCGGAGCAACTCCGGAGAGGCTTGTTTCTGTTATGGATGGTCGAGTTGTTACGGAGGCGATTGCCGGTTCGGCGGGCCGCAGTCACGATGCCGCTGAAGATGCCAGGCTGGCTGGAGAATTGCTGAACAGCGATAAAGACCGGCGCGAACACCAACATGTTGTGGAAAGTATAAGGCGACACCTTTCAAGTTTGGGGATCTCGACCCAAGCCAGCCGGGATCCCGGATTGTTGGTTTTACCGAATGTACAGCATCTGCACACTCCGATAGAAGGAGAGCTTACTGAAATTACCCATATCCTGGACTTGGTGGAATCTCTTCATCCAACTCCAGCCGTTGGCGGAACCCCTCGTGACAAGGCCTTGCCGGATATTGTTGAGTGGGAGCCTTTCAGGCGAGGTATGTTTACCGGTGTGACCGGGTGGTTCGACGTTCGTGGAAATGGTGAATTTGCGGTGGGAATCCGCAGCGCCTTGACTCGTGGATGTGGTGCTCGGCTGTATGCCGGAGCTGGCATTGTCGAAGGTTCGATCGCGGAAAGTGAACGTCAGGAAACGTCCATGAAGATGCAAGCCCTGCTGAAATGTATCCGCGGGCAGGCAGGTTGATGCTCAGACTCCTCTTGGTTTTGTATCCGGGTTGAAGACCAGATACGGGCAAGTTGCTCCGTCAATTTGAATTCGAGTTAATTCAACACCGAATATGCGGTCGCATTCACCGGAGTTGGCAATTTCCTCAGGATTCCCTGATAGCGCAATTTTCCCTTTTTCAAGAATGATAACTTTATCAGCGACCTGAATGGCTTGATTCAAATCATGAATCACCATGCACACTGCGACCCCTTTTTCTGCTAGATCCCTGACAGTCCGGCAGATTGTTTGTTGATGGGACAGGTCGAGATTATTGGTCGGCTCATCAAGGAACAGGTAGCGAGGCTCTTCATTGGAATCTTCATCCACTTGTGCCAGTACACGTGCCAGATGGACCCGTTGTTTTTCCCCACCGGAAAGGGTGGTGTACAGGTCGTCTTCGCGTTCTTCCAGATCCACCTTTTTCAAGGCTTTTCTGGATATCTCATAATCAATAGGGCGTTCACTCCCTTGCATATGCGGGCTTCGTCCCAGGAGGACTACTTCCAGAACGGTGAAAGCAAAGTTCAGAGAAGATTCCTGATGCAGATAGGCCCTTATCTGACCCAGTCGGCGAATTGGAATGTCCTTGAGTGCACTTCCATTCAAAATGACTGTTCCATCATCAGGGATCCATTCACCGGAAAGTAAACGAAGAAGGGAAGTCTTCCCGGCTCCATTGGGACCCAGAATCGCCGTGACCTGTCCAGGAATCAATTGCAGGTCAATTCCCGACAATATTTGCCGGGATCCCAACCGCAGGGACAGTTTGTCGGCTCTTAACATATCAGACACTCAATTGCCGTTTTCGGCGGTAGATTAAATAAAGGAAAAAAGGTGCTCCGACCAGTGATGTAACAACTCCGATCGGAATTTCGGCAGGGGCATTCACCGTGCGTGCAAGTAAATCGGCAGCCATGACCAACAAGGCACCCATTAGTGCGGATGCCGGGATCGATCGGCGAAAATCCGGACCCCAGATCATCCGGACCAAGTGGGGAACGACCAGTCCGACAAAGCCTATCAGTCCACAAAATGCAACGGTCACACCCACCATCAAGGCGCAGAGCAGAATGACGATTCGTTTTACCCGTTGAGTGTTGAATCCCAGGTGGTAAGCCTCCGCCTCTCCAAGCAAAAAGGCATTCAATGCTGTCCTGAATCGTGGCAGAATCGCCATCGGAATAAATACAACAGGTGCCAGTATCAGGAAGCTCTTCCAGGTCGTCGTGTGCAGGCTTCCCAAGGTCCAAAATGTGAAGCGGCGCAACGCATCGTTATCCGACATGTACAATATCGCTCCAAC
>JAUVDD010000108.1 GCA_030595525.1 Puniceicoccales bacterium | reverse complement strand
GGACTCGAATCGGCCCGCGGATTATGCTGGACGACGAGCGCTGTATTCTCTGTTCGAGATGTGTTCGTTTCTGCCAGGAAATCGCCGAAGATCCGGTGCTTGGATTTATCGATCGTGGTTCATACTCGACTTTGACCACCTTCCCGGGAACACAACTGGAAAACAATTACTCACTGAACACAGTGGACATTTGCCCGGTTGGAGCCCTGACCTCGACGGACTTCAGATTCAGGATGCGGGTTTGGTTTTTAAAGGAAACCGAGTCGATCGACACTGAGTCCAGCGTAGGTTGCAACACGGTTGTGGGCAGTCGTGAAGGTACGGTTTATCGGATCACTCCTCGTCGGAATGACAAAGTCAACGACACTTGGATGCCCGACAGTGGCCGTGTTCTCTACAAGGCTGTGGATTCGGATGACCGCTTAGACAATTACGCCATCGAGGGCAGACCGGTTAAGGCTGAGGAAGCCGTATCCGTTGCTGCCGGACGTTTACTTGAAGAAGGTGGAGTGGCGATCGTGGCAAGTGGACGCCTGAGTGTGGAAGAACAATTCCTTCTCTCGAAAATTCGTGGAGAATTGAGCCGGACTGTTCCAACTTATCTGGTTGGCCGGTACGGTGAGGGTGATGGAAAACTCCTTTCAGCCGATCGCAATCCAAACGTCCGCGGTGCCTTGCTGACAGGCCTCATTGATACCCTGCCGGAAGATTCCCTGTCGGAACTGGAGGGACTCGTTAATGAAGGTTCCATAAAGACAATCCTCGCCGTTGGAGAGGATCTTGTAGAGGCCGGATTGCCGCTCGAGGTCCTTAAGAAGATAAATGTGGTCTTTATTGGAACACATCATTCAGAGTGTTCACAACACGCTGATGTGGAGTTGCCGCTGTTAACCGTCTTCGAGAAATCGGGCACATTCGTAAATCAGCAGTTTCGGGTACAGAAATTTTCCCAGGCAATTCCCGGCCCGGCAGGAACCCTGCACGGCCTCAGTACTTTCACCCGATTGTTGCAGGCCCTTAATCCGAATTCAGTGATGTTGCCATCACCAACAGCAATTTGGGAGGAGATGCAAAAATCCATTACGGAGTTTGCCGGCATGGAGTTCGACAGCATTCCATCCACTGGAACCGTTGTCTCCGATGAACGGTTATCCAAAATCCCCTTTGTTGAAACGAAGGGACTTAACTTTGAACCCAAAGCAGTAATAGCGGAGGCTTAAGCACACAATGGAACTGACACATTTCATCTGGCTGGTAACGAAGGCTCTCCTCATGATCGCCGTCGTCATGGGATGTTCCGCCTATGCGGTCCTCTTGGAACGCAAGGTGGCGGCAGCCATCCAATGGAGACCTGGTCCGAATCGTACACAGATCCCAATTTTTGGCGGATTGCCAATCATTGGTCGGATCCTGACCCGTATCGGGATATTCCAGCCAGTGGCTGACGGCTTGAAATTCGTTTTCAAGGAAGAGCCGTTCCCAAAGCACGTTAACACCTTTTACTTCCTGCTGGCACCGATGGTGGCATTCATACCGGCCATGACTACCATGACCGTGATGCCGTTTGGTGTTTACACCAATGAAGCCGGTGAAGCTGCTCCGTTGGTACTCGCCAATCTGGATATCGGGATCCTCTTCATTCTGGCGGTATCCTCACTGGGAGTTTATGGCATCGTCCTTGGTGGATGGGCCTCAAATTCGAAGTTTCCATTCCTTGGTGGAATCCGGGCCTCTGCCCAAATGATTTCCTACGAACTGGCCATGGGCATGGCGCTGCTTCCGGTTTTAATGTGGTTTGGCGGATCGCTGAATCTTTTCGACATCGTCCAGGGTCAGTCGGCGCACATGTTCAAGTGGACGATTATTTACCAGCCACTTTCCGCATTTATCTTTCTTGTAGCATTGTTTGCAGAGACCAACCGTCTTCCATTCGACATGGCTGAATCGGAAACTGATCTTGTTGCCGGATTCAACACGGAATACGGAGCTTTCAAGTTCGGGCTGTTCTTTGTGGGTGAATATGCACACATCATCATTGGATCGGGTGTGTTCACGCTTCTTTTCCTCGGTGGCTGGTATCCACCGTTCTTCACAGATGCCCTGCCGGAGGGTTGGATTGGATCCGTTCTTTCGGTGCTGATATTCTTTTTCAAGGTATTGGGACTGGTTTTCTTCTTCATGTGGATTCGCTGGACATTGCCGCGTTTCCGTTATGACCAGGTAATGAAACTTGGTTGGGAGCGACTGCTGCCCCTGGCCATCGCCAACCTGGTCGCCTATGCGATCATCATCGCGTTAATCGCACAAATTCAGAATTAATCATGGCTATCAAAGTAGTTGAGCGAAAGCCCCTGAGTCTGGCCGAAAGGACCTATCTCCCGCAGATTATAAGCGGATTGGGCATCACCATGAAGAACATGCTCAAGCCGGCTGTAACGCTGGAATATCCCGAGGAGCGGCCGGACATCCCGGTTGGCTATCGAGGAGTACCTACCTTGGTCAAGGACTCCAACGGACGAGAAAAGTGTGTTAGCTGCCAGTTGTGCGAGTTTGTTTGCCCGCCCAAGGCGATTCGTATTACCCCAGGTGGCATCGACGAATCAAGTGAAGATGCACACGTCGAAAAGGCACCGCAGGAATTTGAGATTAACATGCTGCGTTGCATTTACTGCGGCTATTGTCAGGAAGTCTGCCCGGAAGAGGCGATTTGGCTTCAGAATATGTTTTCCTTGAACGGGCTTTCGCGAGAGGAGCTCATTTTTAAGAAGAAGAAGCTGTATGAACTCGGTGGCACCCTGCCTGATAACCATTTTAAATGGGATAAGAAACAGGACGCAGAAAAGGCCGGCAACGCACACTAACCCCATGAATGTGAACGAATCATGAAGGAAATTTTCTTTCTCATATTTGCCGTCCTTACGATTTTGACAGCACTGTGTGTGCCTCTCAGTCGTAAGCCAGTTAACGCGGCAATGAATATGCTGGTCTCTTTTGTCGGACTGGCTGCGCTCTTTGTTTTGCTGGAGACGTACTTTCTGGCAGTCTTGCAAGTGATGGTCTACGCCGGAGCAATCGTAGTGTTGTTCCTGTTCATCATCATGCTAATGGACGCCAACCAGTCTCCACCACCGAAGCTGGTCCGGTTCCTGGCAAGTTTCGCCGCCCTGGCCCTGTTGGCCGTTGGTGGTTACTATCTTGTTTTCGGCTGCGGTTCCGGTCCCTATCCGGAAATTTCCGCAGCTGCCCCAGCTGCCCTTTCCCGGACATTCGGGGTAGAGCTGTTTACCAAATACTTATTACCGTTCCAGATGACTGGATTCATGCTCTTGATTGCCATGGTCGGCGTGATCGTGGTCAGTCGCAAGCATGAGCCGGAAACTACGGGAGGTGAAAAATGACTATTGGATTAGAACACTATTTGTTTGTCTCGGTCCTTCTTTTTGCAATCGGCTTTTTTGGTGTATTGCTACGGAAGAACACCCTGGTCGTCTTCATGTGCCTGGAGCTGATGTTGAGCGCATCGATCCTCGCCCTGATCGCTTTTTCCAGGTACCATTCCACTCCGGGACATCCCCTGATGGAAGGGAACCTTCTTGTCATGTTCATAATTGCCATTGCGGCCTGTGAAGTCGCAGTTGGTCTGGCAATCATCGTCGCACTCTGGCGACGCAACCAAACGGTTGAACTGAGTGAAATCAACGAACTGAAGCACTGATGGATTTGGGAACCGTACTTTGTATGATCTTGCTGGCACCTCTGGTGTCAGCCGGACTGATTTGGATGTTTGCCCGGCAGCGGGCTGTCCTGGCCATGACTCTGTCACTGGGTGCAGCGGGAATAATCCTCCTATGCAGCCTGTGGCTCTTCTTTGGCAAATGGGATGGAACATCCTTCGAGATAACCACCGAATGGATGGCATTGGGGAACCTGCATTTGAATGTGGGATTCCTGCTGAACGAATTGAGCGCTTTGATGTTGTTCATCGTGGCCTTTGTCGGATTCTGGATCCATCTGTTCAGTGTTGGATACATGCATGATGACGATGCGCGCGGCCGTTTCTTCGGCGGCATGTCGATCTTTATGTTCTCGATGCTGGGCATCGTCCTCGCGGACAATCTCTTCATGATGTTCATTTTCTGGGAACTGGTTGGATTCAGCTCCTACATGCTGATTGGCCACTACCTGACTTCGGACGTAGCAGCCCAGGCTTCCAAGAAGGCTTTCATCGTTAATCGGGTGGGGGACTTTGGATTTCTGGTCGGAATCATTATCACTTACTGGACATTCGGTACCGTTAATCTCACCGAGCTGCGTGAAGTGGTGGAAGCAAATCCGGAATCGGTAACCACGATGATTGGCTTGTTGCTCTTCTGTGGTGTGCTTGGCAAATCCGCGCAAATGCCTTTGCACGTGTGGCTGCCGGACGCCATGGCAGGCCCGACCCCGGTTTCCGCCTTGATCCACGCAGCAACAATGGTCGCGGCCGGTGTATATTTCCTTGGAAGAAGTTTCTTCCTCTTCACTGAGCAAGCTCTTCATGTCGTCGCATGGGTGGGTGTTGTCACCGCAGTCTGTGCAGCAATTTGGGCATTTGGACAGAGGGACATCAAGAAGATCCTCGCCTACTCAACCCTTTCCCAGCTTGGCTACATGGTAGCCGGTTTTGGACTGGGTTCGTTATACGGTCTTCATCACGGAGATGGGCATACCGCTTTGTATTACGGAATCGGTGCATCGATGTTCCATTTGACCACCCACGCTTTCTTTAAAGCACTGCTCTTCCTTGGATCCGGTTCGGTGATCCATGCCTGCCATCACGAACAGGATATTTTCAAAATGGGTGGCCTGCTGAAGAAAATGCCCTTTACCGGCGTAACTTTTGGTCTGGGTGTAATTGCAATCGCCGGCATACCTTTTATCTCTGCCGGCTTCTTCAGTAAGGATGCGATTCTTTATGTGGCCAAGGCAACCAATACGCCAGCCTTCATAATTTTGGCCGGAACCGCTTTATTGACGGCTCTCTACATGGGGCGCTTGTTCGTCATTACCTTCCTTGGAAAACCCAACAGTGAAGCTGCCGAACATGCCAAGGAATCATCTTGGACGATTGTCCTGCCACTGGTTGTACTGGCAGTCTTTTCGATCGGTGGTGGCTACATGGCATTGTATCCGTATGCCATCCGTGAAGTCATGGCCAATTGGGTGCCACAGCCGCATGGAACAGATCACACGTTGATGATAGGCATATCTGCCGTCGCTTCACTTCTTGGATTGGTATTGGCTCTCATCATCTATGGTGTGGGCTCGAAAACCGACAAGCTGGAGACAACCCTGCCACTGGTTTATGCGATTTCCAAATCCCGTTTCTATTTCGACGAGGTATACGGTTACTATGTGAAAAAGGTTCAGGACCGACTGGCCGCCATAGTGGATTTCCTCGATACACTGTTAATATCCGGAGTAATGGTCCGGGGAGCTGCTGCTGTCGCTGGCTTGCTGGGCATCGCCGCGAGGCGCATGCATACAGGAAGCGTTGCAACCTATGTGTGGTGGTTCTTCGCTGGTCTGGTCCTGTTTGGTGCCTACGCCGGTGGATTTCTTGATGGAATAATTCGATGAGTACGCAATTTCCAATAGCAATTCTCGGGGGCCTCAGTGAAGCCCTTACCACGGTTGGACAAAATAACCCGATCATGAACGCACTGCTTCTCTTCCTTTCGATTGCAGCGCCTCTGATTATGGCTTTAGCTCTGGCTACATCCGGTAAGCTTCCGGAGAAATTCGTCAAAGGAGCGGCAGCAGTAGGATTTCTTATCCCCGGCTTGATCAGCTTGTGGCTGGCAGCGGTTTACATCTGCGCATTTCCCTTCGGTGGGTACGCTTTTGAAGTGACTGCCGATCTGGGATTACTTGAGCGCCTTGGCATCCAACTGCATCTCGGACTCAATGGAATTTCACTTCCATTCTTTGTCATGGCGGGGGTCGTTGGAATGGCGGCTGGATTTTACGCCATTCAAAGTGGGGTTGAGCGCCTCAGGCTGTATCTGATCCTCCTATTGATCATG
>JAUVDD010000387.1 GCA_030595525.1 Puniceicoccales bacterium | reverse complement strand
ACATGGGTCACTTCGTCAGCATTCCTGTTTTCGATAGGAATCTCCTCAATCCCATTGTTCATTTCCCAATCAAAAGTGGAGGAGGGAAGGGCTACATAAAACGGGACGTTATTGTCACTTGCAGCAAGGGCTTTCAAGTAGGTCCCGATCTTATTGGCGACGTCACCCGTGTGAGTCGTCCGATCCGTTCCTGTGATGACCAAGTCAACCATGCCGTGTTGCATAAGGTGTCCACCAGCGTTATCGACTATCAGAGTATGCGGTACACCGTGCTGGCCGAGTTCCCAGGCTGTCAAGGCGGCTCCCTGATTGCGGGGGCGTGTTTCGTCGACCCAGACGTGGACGGGGATTCCGGCATTGTGCGCTGCGTAGATCGGTGCCGTTGCTGAACCGTAGTCTACAAAGGCCAGCCATCCTGCATTGCAATGAGTTAGGATATTAACTGGCTCACCACCCTTATTTCCACTGATTTCCTTGATAATGGACAAGCCGTGCTGCCCAATTTGTCGGCAATACTCCGCATCCTCACCAGCGATGGAGATGGCCGTGTTATTGGTGATTTTTACCACCTCAGCAGGATCATCTATTCCTGAAATTGCCTTCATTTGACGATCCAATGCCCATGCCAAATTAACCGCTGTTGGTCGGGTCGCTTTCAGTATTTCGTACGAGCTCTGGAGTGAGGATTTGAAATCGGTGGATTCGACCGCTTCCAACGCAGCCACATACATTCCATATCCAGCGGATGCTCCAATCAGGCCAGCACCGCGGACATGCATGTCCTTGATGGCGGTGGCCATTTCCTGAACAGTGCGAATGTCTTCAACGATAAATTTATGAGGAAGAAATCTTTGATCAATGATCTGGATAACGCGTTCGTTGTCTGGATGGATCCAGATTGTCCGATAGGATCGATCGTTAACCTTCATTGATCGTTCTCGGGCTTTTTCAGAAGTTGCTCAATTCGAAGAAGCGCATCTTTAATCTGGATAAGAACAGCGTCATCCGTGGAAGCGAGTTGCTCGGCAGGTATTGATTCGCTCGAAGGTTGTCCGTGGCGCAAAGCATCCCTCTGCTTCAAAACGAGTGCCCGGAACTCCTTAACGTTCACAATACCGGTGAGGGCAACCAAGGGACCCTGGGCGGATTGTCCGGCCGTTTCGACAGTTATTTGATGAATGTCAAAATGCCGCATGATCGGTCCCTGAACCATTCCCAGATCCGTTATCTTATCGAGCGGAATGGTTTTCTCCACCCGAACAAACATGCCCTTGTTAACTTTCAGATCCTTCTCCGTCAGAATGCATTCCATTCGGGAAAGGTAATGTCTCGTCAGGTATAACCCCAGCGGCAGCCAAAGTAGCAGGAATGGTATACCGATTACCGTCAGTGTCAGCACGACAGTAGTACTTAATAGCCAGTAAGTGCAGACCCGTGGATTGAATTCAGCGGTTATGATAGTTTTTTCTTCGTTCATGGGTATTCTCCTGTTGGGAATTTAAAATGAATCTTGTTCTGTTGTCGAGGGTGAGAGCAAAGGCTTAAAAATTGATCGACTAAAATGGATCCCGGCGTTGTTATATGGTCAGCCCTGAGCACCCATCATGGAAACTATTGAACAGTCCGGACAAGAACAACAGGTCACCGAAGTAACTAATCCGGTATTATCCCTTGCGGTTCCTTTTTATAATGAAGAGGAAGCAATTGAACATTTTTTCGATGTGGTTCTTCCCATTTTGGATGGTTTATCCGTTTCCTCTGAAATTGTCTGTGTGAATGACGGGAGCCATGACAAGACATGGAAAATGTTGTGCCAGAAGGCAGATATTGATAAACGTGTCCGGGCAATCGATCTATCGAGAAATTTCGGCAAGGAAGCAGCTTTAACAGCGGCGCTTGACCACTGTCGGGGTGCTGCAGTCATTCCTATTGATGCGGACTTGCAGGATCCACCTGAGCTGATCCCGGAAATGGTTGAAAAATGGAAGGAAGGCTACGAAGTTGTCCTGGCCAAAAGGAAAAGCAGGGACACTGATACTTTTTCCAAGAAGCATACTTCCAAAGGGTTTTTTCATATCCTGAATCTGATGGCCGACATAGAGATTCCTGCGAATGTTGGGGATTTCAGGCTAATAGACCGGAAAGTACTGGAAGCCATGGGCCAACTGAATGAACAGAACCGGTTCATGAAGGGTCTGTTTGCTTGGGTTGGCTACAAGACGATTACTTTGGAATTTGATCGTAGACCAAGGGCGGCCGGGATTACCAAGTGGAGAAAATGGAAATTGTGGAATCATGCTCTGGATGGGATTTTCGCGTTCAGCTTGATGCCCCTGAAAATCTGGATTTTCTTCGGCGGGATTGTGTCTGCTTTCTCGTTTCTCTATGGCAGCTACCTAATCCTGAGAACATTAGTCTTCGGACGCGATATTCCTGGATATGCCTCGATGATGGTGGTTATGTTGTTCCTTGGTGGCATCCAGTTGATCGGCTTAGGTGTGCTCGGTGAGTATCTTGGACGGGTTTACAAGGAAGTGAAAAAACGCCCCTTATATCTGGTGCGGAAGAAAAAGTAAGCGCCACTGGTTCCACTGATTAGTCAGGTGGACAGAAATTTTCCTGAATATCGTGAATAAGTTCAGGAGTTGTTCGTCTTTCATGATTGCAGGTGACTCTCTCTCTGCCGGATTTCGGAAGTTTGCGGGATCTGTAATTTCATAACAACGAATCTCTCTGAATTATGCGAAACGTATTAAAAAGATCATTAATC
>JAUVDD010000030.1 GCA_030595525.1 Puniceicoccales bacterium | reverse complement strand
ATCTAATTTCCAATTAAGGCGACAATGCTGCAAAGCTCTGGCCTTTCTCCAAAAAAGACTTATTTCAACCTAATTATTGATGAGAGACTTAATCCGCATACTAACGATTTCAGCTATAGTTGCAGTCAGTTCACCGTTCTGTAATGGAGCTAGCTCCCTTGAGGAGATCTGGGGCAACGTCAAATTCTACCAGTCCGATAACAATGCGGTTCTTCAATCGCTGGCATCTACCGGCCGTCTGCAATATGATTTCAGCTACTTCGATGAAGACGATGCCGGCTCACAGGATGAAACAAAGTGGCGTCGTGCGCGTACGGGTTTTAAAGCCACCATGTTAGAAAAGTTTACTATCCATTCGGAAATGTGCATGGATTTCGAGGACCACGATCCGATCTACAAGCGCCTGACCGATACGAATATTTCCTGGAAACCACAGGGAACTTGGCAGATCAAGATTGGCAAGCAATCAGCAGCATTCACTCTGGACGGAGCAACTTCATCCAAGAAGCTAATCGCCATTGAACGAAGCAAGCTCGCTGGAAACCTTTGGTTTTCCGGGGAGTATTTCACAGGAGTTACCGTATCAGGCAGCAAGGACAACTGGACTTACGCCTATGGCATCTTCTCCAATGATGGTGGCCCTGAATTCAGTGAAGTTGGTGACGAAAAGTACTTCCTGCTGGCTTCTTCCGGATATGATTTCGGAAGCGATCTCAATGTTGACCACGCCATCTTGCGGGTAGATTTCGTACACAATAGGGAATCCGATAACATTGGAACAAAGAAGCTGGAAAATATCCTTTCAGTAAACGGAAAGTACGACAACGGTCCCATTCACTTATGGGGAGATATCACGATTGCTGATGATTTCGATGGTGACGGACTCTGGGGCATTGAGATTATGCCGTTCTACGATCTTAGTGATACCTTCCAGTTGGTCGGCCGGTACACCCTGGTCCACAGCTCGTCTAACAATGGCCTCGGCTTGAGCCGGTATGAAAGGGATCTTGTCAGCGGTAAAGGCGATCGTCTTGAAGAATTCTTTATCGGATTAAACACCTACTTCTACAGCCATTACCTGAAGTGGCAGAATGGTATTCAGTACACCACCATGGATGATGCCGCCAACGACGGTGGCAAGTATTCCGGGTTAGGATTCACATCTGCTCTGCGCGTTTCCTGGTAATTCAAATAATTTCATATAATGAAATTCACTAAGGAAATCCTGGCTCTGGCACTATCCAGCCTGACTGGAACGTTCACCATAGCAGGTGGAATTAATCCTGACCTGCCCGTGTACAAGCCAGTTTCAGGTGTGCCCGGCAATCTGGATTCAATCGGTTCCGACACATTGAATAACCTGGAAATAGAAATCGAAAGGGAGGCCACGCGATATCTGACCCTCCGTTCACCGGTTGCGTCAGATCTCCGGTTAATCACTGTTGTCATCAAGGGCACTGATTGCCTCCCAACTTAATCGCATTTTTCGATTGTGCTTTGGTATCAAAAATGCATCTAGGAGGGTTGCTTATTTAATGATAAGCAAATTGAACGTATAAATCTGAAAATAAAATGCCAAAAAAAGCAACAACCAAGACAGCCAAAAAGGCTGCTGTTAAGAAGGTTACCGCAAAGAAAACTGCTGCCAAAAAAACTGCTGCCAAAAAGGTCGCGGTTAAAAAGGTAGTTAAGAAAGTTGCTGCCAAAAAAGCTCCAGCCAAAAAGGCTGTTGCTAAAAAGGTGGTTAAGAAAGTCGCTGCCAAAAAAGCTCCAGCCAAGAAGGCTGTTGCCAGGAAAGCAGTAAAGAAGACGGTTACCAAAAAGGTAGTTAAGAAAGTCGCCAAAAAGGCAGTTAAAAAGACTGCCAAGAAGGCTCAAATCGCAACAACAGTTATTGCCAAAATTGATGCTGGCTTCGGAAACGAAGTTTACATCCGTGGCAACAGCTTCGGACTTGCATGGGACGCAGGCGTTGCCATGAAGAACAAGGATGCCGATGAGTGGGTATGGTCAAGCACTGCTGTTAACAGCGAGCTTGAATTCAAGGTCCTCATCAACGACAAGATTTGGTCTGCAGGACCGAATGGAGTCGTATTCCCTGGTGCCACCGTTGTTTTCGAACCTGGCTTCTAATTAAATACTTAAATCAAGGCTTTTGGTGTTGATCGATGGTCAACGCCATTAGCCTTTTTTGTATAATCTGTTGGATCGCTTTGCGTTCTTCTTTCCCTTCATTGCGAAAGGAGTGCGCATAGCGATCTATTTTTACTTTCACCCGGCTAAACGGCTTGGGAATAATGAACCGGTCCCAACTATTCAGGACCCAACAGGATTCACATTCGACTCCTACCATGTGTACGGGCACACCTGTCTGCTTGATTAACAAGGCAGCGCCTGGTTGAGCTTGGTAACAGGGACCTCTAGGGCCATCCACTGTAATAGATACATGGTTGCCGCCCTTTAGAGCCTTTAACAACTCCAAGGCAGCGGTGGAACCACGGCGACTGCTACTGCCACGTACGGGAACTGCACCCAGTTCTCGCATAAAGTAAGACAACTTTGCGCCATCCCTACTGGCACTTACCAACGAGTGTAACTTCAATCCGCGCATATCGATTTTCCTTAAGGCCGCGAATCCGCCGAACAAACGATTATGCCATATCAATAAAAGAGATCCTTCTGGATTATTACGAAATATTCCTTCCAATGCAGGGTTTGCCTCAAATCTCAACGTGAATTGCCAAACCCTGACAATCGCACTCAGAATCTTCAGTCCAAGGCGTTCCGCCCCGGTGACTTCGTAAACTGTTGAGGATGGCGTATGGGGATCAGTCATCGATCTGACCAGTTTTGATCAGGAATCCGGTTGATGCAAGACATCGCTGGGCACCTTAATATTATCCTCATCGGTGCCTGTGTTATTTATGTCCTCTGAAAAAGGTAGTTTTACCGAATCGTCATCTTCTGATTTTTCCTTGATCGGTTCGATTGCCGGTTCCAGCCCAGCCGGTTCAATAACCTCCATGGGTTCGTTCTCCGGTCTAGCAGTAATTTTGATACTGAACCTTCGAGTATTCACCCCACGCTCGACCACCACATCCACATATTGCCCGACACGGGTATAGAACATGGCGTTTCTAAGATCATCAAGAACTGTGATCTGGTAATCACCTATCTGCCTCAAGATATCCCCTTCCATCAATCCTGCAGACTCCGCGGGGCTTCCTTCAAAGACCTGACTTAAAAGGAGCTGGCGACCAGCATCGATGCTGCTTTGGACTTCCACCTCAAATCCGATCCAGCCATAAGTCACTTTTCCGGAATAAAGGACGTCTTCACGGATGCGTATGGCCGCCCTTGCCGGTAAAATATAACTCGAGTTCACATCTGGCAGTGATCCTACCTGAATCCCCAGCAAGCGACCGTTCAAGTCCATAAAGGCTGATCCACCATCACCCGGACCTGCTGCAACAGATGTCCTAATGTAGGTACACGGGAAAAACAGTTCTCCAAAACGGCTCTCATATCCTGAAACCAATCCCAACGAAGGGCTGGCATCAAACTCCAGCGGCATGCTGAATCGTAGCACGAAATTCCCTATTCTGGGCAATTCGGGACTGTCAACCAGATGGAAAAAACTGAAATGATCCGGCAGAGCATGGGTCCTAAGAAAGGCGACATTGGAACGCTCATCATACCCAAGCACCTCCGCACTGTAAGCGATATCGTCATGCTCAATCCAAACCCGAAGAGGTTGCAAAACAATGCTGGCATTTGTAATGATCAATCCTTCCCGGCTGATAAAAAAGCCTGTCCCGATGACAACCTGCGGCACTTCCTCATTTTCCTTTGGAGGATAAATCGACTTCACCCGCACCAGTGCCGCTTGATTCTCTTCATACAATGTGGCTATTCGATCCTCCAGTTCGAGGAATTCACCATTACCGAATACCGGAATGATTGCGCCAGGTAGTCCGATCAGGACCAAAAACAAACAGAGCCTTTGCACTCCAGGGGAACTGCTCTTCATGAAAGGATTTCCTAGAAGTTTCTTCCTAGCTTCACGTCAGCTGTCGTTACCTTGTATTTACTGGAACTTAAGTTGTCGCGAACATAAGAAGCACCCGATGGAATGGTCAGTCGGATTGCTGGCGTGTATAGAACCTTACGAAATCGCGCCCTGGAATCCGGCTTATCCTGAATCGCATCTAGGACAAATTGGTTTGATGCACGACTTGTGTCTAAATTCATATCCATTGCTGAAACTACCTCTGCTTGAGCAATTATTTCATTCGTTGGTATGGACGAATTCTCAGCGAGATCGTTCCCTTTATCTAATACCAACGGACGCGGTGCCGGTGATTCCACCGGGGTCCAGACAAACGCCAAAGCAACCAGAGCCAAAGCCGGTACTCCCAGTGCGAATGCCTTGAATGCAGGGCCAATTATGATGTCACGCCACGAACGGCGTTCGACTAGGGCATGCAGGCGACGGCGATCGAAGTCTCGTTCAAAAGAATCCCAGAACTCCGCCTTGGGGCGCTCATTCTTTTTCAAGTGAAGAAGCGTCTCTACCGTGACTTTTTGCCTATCCTGTTTACCCGACATGTATTCCTCGATTAATCGATAAATTGTTTGAGATCAGCCTGCAGTTGCTGCTTGGCATAGTGAAGCCGGGATCGCACGGTTCCGACCGAGCACCCCACAATGTCCGCAATTTCCTGGTGGCTTAAGCCTTCTATCTCAAAAAGCACTACAACTGTCCTATGCTTAGAAGACAGCTTTTGCATGGCTTCGTTCAATTTTTCCTGCAACTCACTCAGCAAGGCACCCTTCTCGGATTTATGCTTCGCTGCCAAAGTCTCAAGGACCTGGGCATTGCTTCCTTCCTCCTGAATATGCTCCAGGCTGAAGAATCGACGGAATCGGTTACGTTTGAGATGGCTTAAGGCCGTATTGACTCCAATGCGGTACAACCATGTGAAGAATGCTGAGTTACCTCTAAACCGGTTGATCGAACTGAAGGCCTTAATGAAAGCCTCCTGTGTCAAATCAGCTGCATCCTCACGATTGGAGGTCAAATTGTAGATAATACCATAAAGGCGTTCACGGTATTTTCTAACTAGAACATCGAATGCCGCAACATCACCAGATTGAACGCGCTCAACCAGCACTTGGTCCGTGCTGGCTACAGTCGCTTTCTCCTCACTTGCATCAAAAGCAAC
The DNA here is from genome assembly GCA_030595525.1 of Puniceicoccales bacterium. Lineage (GTDB taxonomy): Bacteria > Verrucomicrobiota > Verrucomicrobiia > Opitutales > Oceanipulchritudinaceae > Oceanipulchritudo. The sequence goes on along the minus strand of JAUVDD010000030.1, from coordinate 6,190 downwards.
CGAGGTGTCTACTGGTTTGGTTAAAGACATCTAATTTAACAGACTAATCGTTAAGTAAATACGTTCAAGAACTATCTCAAATACACTTAGTTTGATCACCGAATGTTGAATTTATTCCATGCCTGGGCCACAAAATTTGCCAACTGGGCTAATTTTTCTCGTTTTTCTTCACCTGGAATGATTTCCAGAGCCTGGCGAGACTTCTCTATTTCCCTGTGAAAGGCCTTGCCCGTCTTGTTCAGTATATCGGCAGCCATTAGCTCTGATCTCACATCCAATCCACCATTGTCCGGCGATTTCAGTTGTTCCAGAATAACGGCCTGTTCGTCGTCATCCTTTTCATTCAACCAGAGCAAAATCGGTAAAGTATACTTCCCAGTGGCCAGATCTGTACCAAGGGTCTTACCCGCTACGGATTCCTCGGCAAAAATGTCCGCTGCGTCATCGTAAATCTGGTAGGCAATCCCCAAGTGTCTCGCGTAAACCCGTGCCGCTTGCAACTGCTCGTCATTGAAACCGGCCAGATAACCACCCAAATAGGCGGAAACGTTGAACAATTCGGCAGTCTTTAAATCGATCATCCGATAATAAGCAGGAAGATCGGGTGCATTGCCACCACGGGCAAAAGTCTGTGCAATTTCACCGGAGCAAACCTGCCGGGTAGCGAGCGATACAGCGCGGCAAACCTCCACACTTGGGTACTCGGATGCCAAATGCAGGGCATGTGAAAACAAGGCATCGCCCAGCAGGACCGCCACATGAGGACCATACTTACTGACCAAAGTTTCCGTTCGATGACGCATTTCAGCTTCATCCAGGATATCGTCATGAACAAGGGTTGCCAGATGTACCAACTCAACAATTGCAGCTGCCTTAATTATAGCTGGATCAATCGGCTTTTGTGGAGTCAATCCCATCAGAAAGACAAGAATTGGGCGAAGTTTCTTTCCACTATGCCCGAAGCAGTACTCAACCAAAGGCTGAACTTCCGGCTCAAATGATACAACCTGAGTAGCCAGCAGTGAAGCGAGTTCAACAAATGCAGGACGTAGCGGTCCCACTATTTTCTGGAAATCAGCGTTTCCTGGCAACTGGGATGATTTTAGAGCGGATTTCTCCATAAGCCGGATACGCTAGGGTCCTTGTTCACCAAAATCAAGCTCACCGGAATGATTTGCACTTTCACAAATCGCTTGCCCGGTAGCAAATTTCCGGACATTTGGTTTCTCATGACAGAATCTCCTCTCCTGATACTGGTACTGTTTGCCGGAGCTGCCTATCTGGCAAAACTGTGGTATGATGACTATCGTGCAGCAAATTCCGGAAACCCCAATCCCAGAGCTCTGCCAGGTGCAACGAGTGCATCCCTCAAATTAATCTGGATTGGTGTTTTCGGAGCAATCATTCTGGTTGGTATAGAAACTGTGGGTGAAATTTCCCTCGGAGTATCAGAGGATCAAACCGACATACCTGCTATCTTGCTGCTGAGTATGATTGGAGCAGGTATTCTTGAGGAAATTATTTTTAGAGGATATCTGGCCATCCAATCCAAAGGCCGAAACCTGCTTGTCTTGAGTATCATCGGGTTCTCTCTGCTTTTCGCCCTTCTGCATTATCAATACTATATCGACTATTCAAACGAAGGAGATTACGCCACCTTGACAATTAAACTTGGATTAAAGGAAAGCTGGTCGCTCATAATTCTATTCGTTAATTCCTTGTGGTTCTATTCTCTGAGATTTCTAAAATGGAATCCGAATAGATCCCTTATGCCTTGTTTTTCAGCCCATATTGCCAGCAATATTGCCGTATTTGTGGTGAAACTGGCACAAGGACACGTAGTCGGTCTTTGGTAATTCAGTACTAAAATAAAAAAAGGCCCCGTCCTGCATATGCGGAACGGAGCCCTCTAAATATAATTACTGATTTCTTAATCCCTAGGCACCGATCTGGAATCGGGCAAAGCGATTGATTACCATGTTTTCGCCCATCTTGGTGATCTGCTCCTTGAGCATTTCCTTGATGGTGAGGTCGGTGTTCTTCACGAATGGCTGCTCCATCAGGACATTTTCCTGATAGTACTTATCGATCTTTCCAGCGACGATCTTTTCGACGATGTTAGCCGGCTTGCCCTGAATCTGGGCAGAAGCGACTTCCTTTTCCTTTTCAATGATATCTGCAGGAACGTCTTCGCGATTCACACAGATAGGATTGGTAGCAGCAATGTGCATGGCAATGTCACGCACCAACGACTTGTAATCGTCAGTCTTTGCAACAAAGTCAGTTTCACAATTCAGTTCAACAAGAACGCCAACCTTTCCACCCATGTGGATGTAGGCTTCAACCAGTCCGTCAGATGCGGAGCGGTCAGCCTTTTTGGCAGCGCTGGCAATCCCCTTCTTCCGGAGAAGGTCAATTGCTTGTTCTTCATTGCCGTCTGAGTCCACAAGGGCTCTTTTGCAATCCATGAGACCGGCACCAGTCTTGGCACGCAAATCTCCTACCATTTTTGCGGTAATTTGGCTCATTGGTATAATTATTGTCAGTTAAAGTTATTCTTCGTCGCTGCTGAATGTTTCAGGAACGGCATCATTTTCACCTTCATCGGAACGAATCGCGGTTACTGGAACCTGATTTTCCACCGTGGGAGCTTCAATAATTGGTTTCACAGTCCGTGTCTGGATAGCTTCCGACTGGGATCGCTGTGCAATACCTGCCTGGATGGCATCCATCACCACTTCAACAATGATGCGAATGGACTTGATCGAGTCGTCATTGCCCGGAATCGGGTAAGTGATCTTGGATGGGTCACTGTTTGTGTCCACCAGGGCAATCACCGGGATTTTCAAACGGTTTGCTTCAGCTACCGCGATATCTTCCGTCTTGGTATCAACTACGAACAGGGCAGAAGGCATTTTCTCCAATTGGACGATACCTTCAAAATTACGATTCATTCGGGACATTTCACGACGAATTGCAGAACTTTCCTTGTTGTGCATTTTCTCGAGAGTGCCATCCCCTTCCCATTGCATGTACTGTTTGTACTTTTCAATGGAACGGCGAACAGTGACGAAATTGGTCAACGTGCCACCCAACCAACGTGAGGTAGCATACGGCATGTTACTGCCAATCGCAGCTTCCTTGATCAGCTCCCGTGCTTGACGCTTGGTACCAACCATTAAAATGTTCTTTCCACCGGCGATTGTCTCTTCGATGAATTTAGCTGCAAGTTCGAGTTGTGCAAAGGTCTTTTCCAAATCGATCACGCTAATGCCTTGACGATTATCGAAGACGAATTTCTTAGACTTTGGATTGAACCGACGCAACTGGTGACCGAAGTGCACCCCTGCGTCCAACAGGTCTTTAATTGTGATATTCATGATATGTATTCGTGCGGCATCCCGCATCCGGGACAAACTGGCTGGCCGCACCGCCAGCTTTCATTTTTATCTGAAGGTTCTCCGTTGCCGACGTAATGCCGACAATCTGACGGAAAAGGAGTGAAGAAAGCGTCCTGAAGCCGCAGTGCAAGCGTATAATGCGGATTTGGGGGTCATTCTCGAAATTCTACGCTTATTGCGCCGAAATCATACAAATTTGGATAAAAATCACTCGCTGGGACCACCGGTCCAGGCATGGCAAATGGCAGCTGCTGACGCATCGGCCTCGTCGAATGGTAGCTCATTTTCCAATCCCAGAAGCGATTTGACCTGCTTTGTGACCTGTTCCTTGCTGGCGCGTCCATAACCGACCACTGCCTGTTTAATCCTTAGGGGCGGATATTCGAACACCGGAATACCACGCTTTGCTGCTTGTCCGATGGCAGCCCCGCGGGCAGCCCCTAGTTTCTGAGCAGTCCGAAAATTCTGGACGTAAATTGTCTCCTCAACGGCTACTGCAGTTGGCGGATATTTCTTGATCAATTTTTCCACCGCCTCAGCTATGCAGCCCAGACAATTAGGCAAATCCGCCTCTTTGGGAGGACTTACAGTTTCAGTGTGCAAGAGCTCCCCCTTTTCTTTGCCAATGAACCTGACAACAGCCAGCCCGGTCCCTCTCAGACTGGGATCGATACCCAAAATGATACCCTTGAAAGCCTTGCGATTAAAAAAGCCGGTAATCGGCGCTCCCTTGGATTTACCCAAGGTACCATTTTTTATTTGTGCAGCCCATTGGGCTCTGGAGGATTTTGCGGCCATAAATTATAGATCAACGATCTATCCAGTTTTTTGAACGTTGGACAGCCTTATTCCAGCCTGCTTTCAATTTTTCAACAGCCTCTTCCTCCATTTCGGGTAAAAACACCTGCGACACTTTCCAGTTTTCCTTAATATCGTCCAAATTATCCCAAAATCCGACCGCAAGCCCCGCAAGGTAAGCAGCGCCCATGGCAGTTGTCTCAATACAAGTGGGCCGGATCACATCTGATCCCAATAGATCGGCTTGGAATTGAAGCAATTGACGGCTCTTCGATGCACCTCCATCAACTCGGAGCTCCTTCAGCTCAATTTCGCTATCGCGCTTCATACAATCGATCAAGTCCGCCGATTGAAAAGCAATCGATTCCAAGGCAGCCCTGCAGAAATGCGCTTTATTGGTTCCTCTACTAAAACCCACTGCCAATCCACGCGCATATGGATCCCAGTGAGGTGCGCCCAGTCCGGTCAATGCGGGCACAATGAACAAACCACTATTTCCATCAACCGAATCGGCCAGTTCATCACATTCCTGCGCAGTCTTGATAATGCCCAATTCGTCCCTCAGCCATTGAATGATGGCTCCCCCGACAAACACCGACCCTTCCAATGCATAGCTGGTCTTGTTCCCGATTTTCCAGGCAATCGTAGTGAGCAGGTTGTTACTCGACCGGATAGCCTTTTCTCCCGTATTCATCAGAAGAAAACAACCTGTTCCATAAGTGTTTTTCACCATACCTGGATCAAAGCAGGCCTGCCCAAACAAGGCAGCTTGTTGATCACCGGCAATCCCACTGATCGGGATACCGGCAAGGGTGTTCTGCGTATCTACCTGACCTAGAATTTCGCTACAACTCCTGATTTCGGGAAGCATCGCAATCGGGATATTGAGAATCTTTAACAGTTCTTCATCCCATTCACCTGAATGGATATTCATCATCAGTGTGCGGCTTGCATTTGTAACATCCGTCTTGTGAACACGCCCATTTGTCAGTTTCCACAATAACCAGGAATCGATTGTCCCAAACAGAAGGTCACCCTTCTCAGCGGCATCGCGTACTCCCTTCACGTTATCGAGAATCCAAGCCAACTTTGTTCCAGAGAAATACGGATCCAGCAACAAGCCCGTCTTATCGCGAAAAATCGGTTCCAATTTTTCTTCCCGCATGCGATCACACTCACTGGCAGTACGTCTATCCTGCCAGACTATTGCCGGATAAACTGGCTTCCCGGAATTTCGATCCCATACAACCGTAGTTTCGCGTTGATTGGTGATCCCGATTGCCGTTACATCATCCGGTTGTGCGCCACCTGCTTTCATGGCTGTTTCAATTGCGAATTGCTGGGAATTCCAGATTTCCTCCGGATCGTGCTCAACCCACCCGGGTTTTGGATAAAACTGCTTGAATTCCTTTTGTCCCTGGGAAACAGCTTCCCCTTGCCTGTTAAAAAGAATTGCCCGGGATGTGGATGTTCCCTGATCGATTGCCAGAATATACTTCTTTTTCATCTTCAGAAGAAAGTTAACTTAATGCCGGCCAGAACGATAAAGAACCAAACGGCAAAAGTGAAGAGCTTCTGCGGAATAAGATGAACGACTTTCGGGGCAATCCATGCTCCGAGCATGGCGAAAGGTGCCAGGGCAAGGCTGATTTGAATGGAGTTGATATTAATTATTCCAAGATGTGCCTGCAAAGGCACCTTGAATATATTTACGATGAAAAAGCACCATGCGCCTGTCCCAATGAAAACCATTTTCGGCAAACCAACACTGATGAAATACAAATGGCTGACCGGACCAGCCGCGTTGGCAATCATTGTGGCAAAGCCACCCAATAAACCGAGAAACGAGCGAAAACCCAATGAATGCGGCAGGCGTTCAGAGAAGTCACCGAATTTGGATTTAGCCGCAATCATTCGGACAATCTGGATCACCGTCATGAAGAGAACTATACCTCCGATTGATCGTCGAACGGTCAGGTCGGTCATCCTTT
>JAUVDD010000261.1 GCA_030595525.1 Puniceicoccales bacterium | reverse complement strand
TACTCAGAAGCTCCTGCATTTGGTTCTTATAATACTGGATATAACGCGGATGATTTTCATCCGAGTCACAATCCGGATGACCCCAGTCGCGAGGAGAGTAATAAAATCCGAAATCTATCCCATTTGCACGCGCACCTTCTTCAAGTTGTTTGGTAATGTCCTTACCGTATGGAGCGGCCATGATGTCGTAATCCGTATAAGCGGAGTCGAACATACAAAATCCGGCATGATGCTTTGCTGTTAAGACGATGTATTGAACTCCGGCATCCGCGGCCATTTTCATCATGGCATCTGCATCCAGTTTGACTGGATTGAAAGTCTTGTACTGGATGTCATAAATTTCCGGTTCGATGGAAGCCGTCTTGTATGGGCGACCACCCGTGCTGTGGCTGGGACTGTTGCGGGAGTGACTGAGCTGCTTGCCCATCTGTGAAATTGGACCCCAGTGGATAAACATACCAAAGCGTTTGTCTCGCCATGCATTCCAGCCCTTCAAGGAGGCGGTAGGAAGTTCAGTTTCTGAAGAGCTCTCGAATCCAAGATCTTCTGTTGGAATGGGGACAGTGTTAGATTGCTTGCCAGCATGGCTGGTCATAGCGAGGGCGACTAGAGTCAGGGTGAGGATTAGTTTCTTCATTGGGTTGATGGGGTGTTTCTTATTTCCGGAAAAGGTTCAATATCTCAGAAAGAAGAGCTCGGTTACAAAAACATTTATCAGTGAAATTGCGCTTACAAGCGGTGAGAAGGGGTACTTTTGAGGAATTTAATCATTAGTTTCTTTGACCAGCGTAGTGCGTAAATTCAGCGAAAGACAGCCAATAATCAATGGATATTATATTTGAGAAGGTAAACAAATTGGATTGCCTGAGTTAAGAGAATGAAACAATTCCGCGAGTGTCTCCCTTTAATCCTGTTGCTAGCCGGCCTCACCAAAGTTCTGGCTGGTAGTGTGACTATTCAGGTGGATCCCGCGATTACAGGTCCAACAGTGGATTTGGGACATTTGCTCGGTACAAATTTGGCTCCCTGGTATGAGTCGACGGACATCCGCAAACCAGGTTTTCAGAAATGGCTGAAGGAATGGTCGCCGGGATTGGTTCGTTTACCCGGGGGATCCTGGTCCAATGAATACTACTGGAATGGCAACGGGGTGCGTCTGGATGAGGAGACTTTTGATTCTACCAAGTTCAGGAATGGGCGATGGGAGATAGATTACTCCGATTATGCCCCGGGATTCCGAATTCATGGCGAAGATCAGCATTTGTCGGATTATCACGGTGTAATAGACGTTAAAAAAGAGCACGAAATCGCCGAATCATTGGGTGCTGATCAGTTAATCACGGTCAATCTTGGATCTGGCACGGTGGAAATGGCGGAGGAATGGCTGAAGTGGGCGAACAAACAAGGGTATTCTGTTCCGTTCTGGGAAATTGGTAACGAATTGAATGGCCAGTGGGAAATCGGGCACTTCCAAGCGGATGGAAGCAGTATGACTGGCGAGGTTTATGCCCAGAAGTATTTGGAATATTCCCGGGCACTAAAGGCGATTGATCCTTCCATCAAAACCGGAGGACCCGCTTGTTCCGATCTGGATCTGGCGTTTGTGGAGGAGCTGATCCGTGATGCCGGGGACGAATTGGATTTTATTACCCTGCATGCTTATCCGGTGGGTGTGCAGCGCTCCAAAATAGAGGATAAGTTTAGCGACATTAAGTTGCTCGAGGAAGCATTGGCAAAAGTTGAGAAGTGGAAACGCTTGTATCAGCCGAAGCGCGCCGATGAGATTTTGGTCGGAATCACCGAATGGAATATGAAGGTGAATGAGGACCGGGACACGGCGGACATTATCAATGGCTTATGGTCGGCAGAGTGGATCGGTACCATGCTGGAGGGTGGAATCGATTTTTCCAATGAGTGGGATTTGCTGACCACAACAGCCGAGGGAGGTCATGGAGCATTTTACATCGGCGAAGATACGGTGATTCCAAAGAGCCTCTTCTGGTCGCACTATCTGTGGCGGCATCACATGGGGAACACGGTTATTCAACACAAGGTTGTGGGAAATGAACCGGTAGCAGTCTTTACTACACGATCCGTGAACGGTGTTCATGTCATGGTCATCAATAAGTCGCCGGACAATGTGACGGAAGTGACTATCCAATTACCTGATAGCCTTGGGTTCGCAGACCAAGGCTATCAGGTCACTTTTTCCCGACAGGAATACTTTTGGGACCCGAATGCCCATAAACCCTTGTGGAGCAGGGAACCGACGATTAAAAGGATTAGTTCCTCCAGTTTGGTGGATATAAGTGTACCAGCATTTTCAATACAAATCGTTAAACTGCCTTTTGAGGGTAAATCTTTTGGAGATGAGATTTCACCGGTTCCTGTTGGGAATCCGGAGCTGAAATGGGTGCTACCCGAGTCCCACTCCGCGGACCTGCCTGTGGAAGCGTGGATTGTTGCCTGGGACAAGGATAACAACATTCCATATCAGGGCGAACTGCCTGCGGTCAGGGTAAAGGTTGATGGCCCTGCTGAATCCGGGGAAATGGAAGTTTTACTGAATCAATCCGTAGGACAGGTCTTCCTGAAACCAACTGCAGCTGGCCAATTGAAAGTCACCGCAATGGCGGATTCACTGAGAGCGACGAGTCAGGTGCGATTGCTGGAAGTGGAGTCCAGGCCAATTGTTCTCTGGACGTTTGATAATCCGATTGAAGCATGGGGTGCCAGCTCGACCTTTGAAATAGGAATGGATACGTCCGTGAGGCCAAATGAAGCCGTTGCCAGGACCACGCTCAATGATTCCCTGCCGGCGCCAAATGAGGATGTCCTGTTAATGATGGAGAATTTCTCGGACAAGTTGTCAATTGATCGCATTGGAGGAATCTTCGGAGAAATCCGGACATCTGGTGATTTGCAGACAGACGATCCGGAAGCCGCTGTCCGGGTAGTTTTGCAGAGTGAGGCGGATCACTGGATGGAACTGGGTTCAATTTCCTTCAGCGATATTAACGGACAGTGGAAGCAATTTGCCTATGATCTGGATGATCCGAGACTCTTGAAAGCAATGGCACGCTTATACTCGGTCAGAATTGTTTTCTCATCGACTGCACCAGTGACTGGCCAAGTATTTTTCGACAACATTGGGTTCAAGGTCCGGAGTGAGGGAAATTGAATTCTCATGCGATGGTAGCAATTTCCTGAGAATGGCGTTGGAAATTTGGAATCAATAAGATAGATGTCTTGATTCTCAAATGTCCTGAAAATGAAAATCCCGAAAATTCTCCTTAAACTGACCTTAGTGGCCTTGCTTTTTACGACCTTGGCATCGGCCAGGCAAATGAACGTGCTCTTTGTAGCAGTGGACGACCTGCGACCGGAGCTGGGCTGCTATGGTGATGATTACATGATCACCCCAAATATCGATCGGTTGGCGGAGAGCGGACTATTGTTTGAGCAGGCCTATTGCCAGCAAGCCGTCTGTGCTCCGTCCCGGCTCAGTATCATGACTG
>JAUVDD010000380.1 GCA_030595525.1 Puniceicoccales bacterium | reverse complement strand
GATGAGTGGTGGCACCGGACTTATTGGAACTATGGGAGCGTATTTACAGGCGGTCACGATGGATATTACCAGGCTGGACGATTTACTCCATCCGGTAGGATACTGGTCCACGATGGAGATAATGTGTATGGTTACTGCCGGAAAGATTCCTACTACCGTTGGATTTCAACGATTGATTACCACATGTTCTCTGCACCAAAAGTTCAAAAGCTGGGACCCGAACAGACGGAAATGGCTCTGAAAAGATCTAACAATAAAGTACGCCAGAGTTATCACCTCACGATGAATTGGACGGACGAGATTCCAATCCAGTTGCGTGCCATGGCAGGAGCAGGGAAAAACCTTCTTATTGCTGGTCCTCCTGAGGAACTTGAAGAATCGGGTATCGAGAATACAGATCTTCCAAAGATCGTTTCCGATCCGGAGTATATAAAGCAAATCAACGCCCAGCAGCTCTCCGAGGATGGCAAGCTTGGTGGGAGCTTGATTGTCATGAATCCGAAGAGCGGCAAGATTCTCAAATCAACCAAACTGGATTCTCCACCAGTATTCGATGGGTTGTCCGTTGCTAATGGACAGGTTTTTCTCAGCACCCTGGATGGGAAGGTTAGCTGCTACGGGAGTAACTGATTTATGCCTCCGCAGCTTGATGACGGGCTTTGAGGTCTTCCTTTATGGTTTCCAGCTTTTTGTCATCTATCGGATAAAAGTGAAAGGCAACCAGACCGAGAATAGCGGCAGCGGCTGGAAAAACACTGATCAGGAGGCGGATGCCTAAAAGGGATTCCGGGGTTTGAGCAACGTTGGCGGTATAGCCGACGATGGTCAGGGTCCAGCCGGTTAGGGCACCACCGACGCCTGTTCCGAATTTCATGGAAAGGGTACCAGCGGAATAAACCAGTCCGGTGGCACGCCGGTTATTCTTCCACTCCGAATAATCAGCCGCATCGGCCAGCATGGCAAAGAACAGCACCACGATCGGTCCCGTGGCCAGTTCGGTGAGGGAGCTTAGAACAAAAATCAGTATAATGTCATCTGGCCGGCCCAGATACAGGGCTGCGCTTGAGACAGCCGCCAGAAGGAAGCTGTATCGCATCAACCGTCGTTTGCCCCAACGGACAGACAATGGGCTGGCTACCACCGCTCCAAAGAGAGCGGCCAGGGTGCTTACGACCATGAAGATTGCTGCGAGTGAGACATTCTCAATGTAGTAACTGAAGTAATACATTGTGATTCCCTGTTTCAAAGTGGACAGGGTGACAAAGGAGAGGCCGACACAAAAAAGAATCATCCACGGCCGGTTCTTCATCAGGTCCTTGAGGTCCTCCTTGAGTTCCAGCTTATCGCGCTTCGGAGCAACTACGCGCTCCTTTGTTCCGAGGAAGGTGATGATGAAGAGAATAACCGCAACCACCGCAAACAAGGTCATCGTTGAGCGGTAGCCTGCCACTTCGTCGCCCTTTCCAAAGTACTCGACTAGTGAGTTATTGAATCCCTGTACGAGAATGGCGCCTGAAAAGGCGAAGAAAAACCTATACGAGGTAAGAATAGTCCGTTCAGCCGGGCTGTTGGATATGACCCCCGTCAATGCGGAGTAGGGGACATTGTTGGCTGTAAATACGATTAGGAGTGCATTGTAGGTGGCGTACGCGTAAATCAACTTCCCGGTCGGCCCAAGCTCCGGCGTAGTAAATGTCATGACAGTGAGAACCCCGAAGGGGACTGCCGTAAAGAGGATCCATGGACGGAACTTTCCCCAACGGGAATTGCTGCGGTCCGCGATGAGACCGATGATGAAATCCGAAATTCCATCCCCGTACCGACTGACGAGCAGGAGTGTCCCCACTGCCGCGGCGGAAAGCCCGTAGACGTCGGTATAGAAAAACGGAAGGAACACCATCAGGGTACGCCAGACCAGGTTTGCTGCCGTATCGCCCAGTCCATAGGCAATCTTTTCCCGTACGGGGATTTGTTGGTGCACGATTTCCATTAAAATCCGTTTCTTTTAACTACTTCAGCATACCAATTGGCAGACGCTTTTGGCGTACGTTTACCGGTTACAAAGTCCACATGATTGAGACCAAAGGCCTGCGTAAATCCGAAGGCCCATTCGAAATTATCCATGAAGCTCCAGACAAAATAGCCCTTCAACGGGACGCCCTCCTCAATTGCCTGATGGCACGCTTCAAGATATGACTTTATGTAGTCGATTCTTTCCGGGTCATCCACCTTTCCTTCAATACACTCGTCCACGAGAGCGCATCCGTTTTCCGTTATGACGATGTCTGGTGAATTGTATCGCTGGTTTATCCAGTGCAGCAGTTTGCGGCATCCCCATGGGACCATATTCCAGCCCATGGAAGTTTGCTCCCATTCGGGATCACAGCTCAGGAGGACGTCCTGATCCTCTGAAATACCTCCATTGCCGTACGGATTGGATTCCGACCGGTTTTCCTCGTTCATTTCCGAGGCAAGAAGCGTCGTGTAGTGGTTTAACCCGAAAAAGTCGCTTGAGCCATGGATGAGGGCTTTATCCTCCTCAGTGAACACCGGCAACCTGTCTCCAAGTCGCTTCTTCATAACTTCCGGGTAGTCGCCGAGGTAGATCGGATCAGCGAACCATCCCAGGAAAAATTCCAACGATCGCTGGGCGGCATCCTGATTTTCCTTTGAATCCGTGAGTGGTTCGCGCCAATCGCAATTATTGCTGATCCCGATTATGCCTTTTTGTCTGGCTTGGAATTGATCACGATAAATGGCCACTGCCTTTCCGTGGGACCGAATTAACTGGTGAGCGACCATATAGGG
>JAUVDD010000213.1 GCA_030595525.1 Puniceicoccales bacterium | reverse complement strand
ACAACAGATGAAGAAAGAGAACAGTTTGGATAATTTAACCCGTCGTTCTTTCATGGCAAAAGCCACCACAATTGCCGCCTTTTCTGTTGTGCCGAGACATGTGATTGGCGGATCAGGACATATTCCGCCGAGTGAGATGCTCAACATTGCCTGTGTTGGGATTGGTGGCAAAGGAGCCATTGATGCGGATTTTGTATCCCATGAAAATATCGTAGCCCTTTGTGATGTGGACCTCGCTAACAGAAAAGCTCCGAAAGTAATTGAAAAATTCCCCAAGGCAAAGTTATACCAGGATTTCCGGTTGATGCTGGACAAGCAAAAGGACATCGATGCGGTGATGATCGCGACACCGGACCACACGCATGCCGTGATATCGATGGAGGCCATGCGGCGAGGCAAGCATGTGTATACCCAGAAACCTTTGACGCATACGGTTCACGAAGCCCAGGTACTGACTAAGGCGGCACGAAAATACAAGGTTGCCACACAGATGGGGAATCAGGGTCAGGCGGAAGACGGTTACCGGCGGTTAAGGGAACGGATCTGGGATGGAGTCATCGGCCCGGTTCATGAAGTGCATGTGTGGACCGACCGACCGAACAGGGGACTGGTTGATGTGTATTGGCCCCAAGGTGTGGACAGGCCCAAGGATAGTCCGAAAGTTCCTCCTTCCCTTGATTGGGATCTCTGGCTGGGGCCGGCACCGATGCGATCTTATAATCCTGCCTATCACCCCTTTAAATGGCGTGGATGGTGGGATTTCGGAACGGGTGCCTTGGGAGATATAGGATGCCATAGTCTGGATCCCATCTTTCGAGCGTTGAAATTGGGATATCCAACGAGTGTCCAAGGCGTTTCAACCCTGGTGAACAAGGAAACATACCCGTCTGGGTCCATCATTACCTATGAGTTCCCTGCACGTGGAAATATGCCTCCCATAACTTTAAAATGGTATGATGGTGGATTAAAACCAGACCGACCCGAGCTATTGAGAGACGGATTCAGCTTGGGTAAAGGCGGAACCCTTTATGTGGGTGAAAAGGGATTGATCTTGAATAACATTATCATTCCGGAATCCCTGAGGAGATCCTATGAACCTCCCGAACCGACCATTGAATCGTCTCCAGGGCATTACCAGGAGTGGTTGAATGCCTGCAAGGGTGGACCGCCTGCCGGTTCCAACTTCGACTGGGCAGGGCCGCTGACGGAAGTGGTCCTGTTGGGCAACGTAGCTCTTCGGTTGGAGATGAAGGAGAAAATGGATCGGCAGAAACTTCTTTGGGATGCAAAAACTAAACAATTCAGCAATATTCCTGAAGCCAATGCTTTTCTGCACACACCCTATCGGAAAGGATGGACACTTTAATTAATCGATCGTTATGAAAAATACTTCACTGCTTCCAATTGCCTTTTTGATGTTTGCAACTCAGTTATGTGCAAACGATAACTCGCATTACGTCGATCCAACGATCGGTAATGTATCCAAAATTCTGGTACCGACTTTCCCTACCTATCATCTGCCAAACCAGATGATCCGGATGTTTCCAGTCAGTAAGGATTATGTGGATGACCAGGTAACTGGATTTCCCATGCAAGTGGTGTCACACCGATCTCCCGGAATCATGCAATTGAGTGTGGGCACAGGAGAAGTGTCCAACGATCCGATGACCTACGATCATGACCTGGAGGTTCGCCATCCCTGGCATTTCTCAACGTATCTGGTTGATGACGAAATTACGCTGAGTTACGTTCCTGGTGAAAAGTGCGCGATTTACAAAATCGAGTTTCCTGATAACGAATTAAAAAACCTCCATGTGAAGGGAAGGGGTCCGCTTATGGCTGAGGCAATTGGTCCGAATTCATTTTCTCTGGAAGAAACCATTACATATACGACTCGGGGTACTGATCCGGTAACCCGTGTGATGAAAGCCTATTGTTATGTTGAACTGGTCGACAGTTCGGGTAATCCAGTTCAGTCAACAGCGGTGGAATCAGGAAATAACCGATTCAGTGCAACTGTTGGAAAAGGTGATCCCTCAACAATTATCGCTAAATACGCGATCTCCTACATCAGCCATGCCCAAGCACGGGAGAATTTCCAGATGGAATTGGGATCCAAAGGATTTGATGACTTGGTTAAACAGGGCAGGGCAGCTTGGGATTATGCGTTGGGAAAGATTGACGTGAAAGGCGGGACAGAATCCCAGAAACGCACCTTCTATACTTCCTTGTACCGGACGTACGAGCGCATGATCGATATCAATGAGGGAGGACGTTATTACAGCGGTTATGATGATAAAGTCCATGAATCGGACCGGCCGTTCTATGTTGATGACTGGGTATGGGACAGTTACCTGGCTCACCATCCGCTTCGGACAATTATTGATCCACAAGCTGAGGCGGACATGCTCAATTCCTTTGTTCAGATGTATGAGCAAAGTGGATGGATGCCTACCTTTCCCCAAGTGCACGGAAATCACATGTGCATGAATTGTTTCCATTCATCGGCAATCTTTCTGGATGGATACAGAAAAGGGCTGAGAGGTTATGACCTTGATAAGGCGTACGAAGGTATCCGTAAAAGCGTAATGGAAGCGACTGCGCTGCCATGGCGGCAAGGACTCCCTAAACGGGAGATTGACGATTTCTATCATGAGCATGGTTTTTATCCGGCCTTGCATCCAGGCGAAAAGGAATCCGATCCAATGGTGGATAAGTTTGAGAAGCGCCAATCAGTTGCTGTCACTCTAGGTATGAGCTACGACAGTTGGGTGTTGTCTCAACTGGCCGGCGAGCTCGATAAAGAAGATGATCAGGAATTATTCTCTGGTCGGGCACTGAATTACAAGAAGCTGTGGGATCCGACTCATAACCTATTCATGCCGAAGGATGACCAGGGTGAATGGATCGATATCGATCCCAAATATTCCGGTGGTCCGGGCGGAAGGGATTACTATGACGAGAATAATGGCTGGACCTATGCTTGGCAGGTGCAACACGACATAAGCGGCTTGGTTAAGCTGCTGGGCGGGAAAAAGAACGCCGAGGCCAGGCTCGACCAATTGTTCCGAGAACCAATTGGACGCAGTCGCTACAGTTTCAATGGGGAATTCCCGGATTCCACCGGCATGGTAGGACAATTCTCCATGGGCAATGAACCGAGTTTCCACATTCCATACTTGTACAATTATTTTGGTGCTCCGTGGAAAACGCAGAAGCGCATCCGCATGTTGCTGGATGTCTGGTTTCGGGACACCCTTTTTGGAATTCCCGGTGATGAGGACGGGGGCGGCATGACCGCGTTTGTTGTCTTTTCTCAAATGGGATTCTATCCCATGGTTCCTGGCCTTCCTTATTACACGATCGGCAGTCCAGTGTTCGAGAAATCGACTATTCAATTAGGTAACGGAAAGACCTTCACGATTTTGGCACCCGGTGCCAGCGATAAAAATAAATATATTCAGAAAGCGTTCATGAACGGAAAAGAAATCGATGGACCATTTTTTACCCATTCTCAGTTAGTTGCGGGTGGTACTCTTAAGTTGATCTTGGGAGAAAAACCCAACAAAGAGTGGGGCGTTGGTGCCGAACTGCCGATCAAATAGGCTTCGTCTTCAATGAACCTGACAATTAATCTCAAATCTACATCTTTTAGGAATAAATATGAAAATTAAATTACTAAGCATTGCCTTGTGTTTGATCATCATGGCGTCCGCAGCTGACGCTAAGATGAAAGCACTCATTATTGATGGTCAAAACAACCACGCGGTCTGGCCCAAATCCACGATCATGATGAAGCAGTATCTGGAGGATACCGGATTGTTCGAGGTGAATGTGGCTCGGACAAAGTACACCTGGAGGGCAGAGCGCGAAAAGG